>NZ_JBHVUV010000011.1:114804-238679 GCF_042883905.1 Kitasatospora sp. NPDC058170 | reverse complement strand
GACACCCCCGTCATCACCCTCGACGCCCGACGACGCGACTCCGCCAAGAGCGCCCTCATCACCCTCGTCGAACACGCCCTCCTCGCCCGCCTCCGCTGAGCGGAGAACCGCAGGCCGGGAACCCCGGCGGCCCGTCGCCACAGCGGGCCGCCGGGGCACGTACGTGTGCGACCGGTGTCGAACCGGCGCACCGCGCAAGACCCGCGCATAAGCAGCGGATAACAGTTCGGTAGGCATTTGGTGATCAACAGTGACTCTGCGTAGCCAATCCACGTCACTCAGCGCCAGAAGACCACGGTTATGCCCCCGCATGTCGGCGAATGTCCGAAATGTGTCACAGTCGGCAGTCGTCGAGAGCTGTTTGTCCCCCATCCCTGCACGTGCTGAAATTCCAGCTACCCCTAAATCCTGTTCGGCAGTCCCACCCAGCAGCGGGCAGCTGCCAGGGGTAGCGCTGGATTGATCCATGGCCGCCAAGCGGCCGAGAGGTTGTTGTCGAGTGAGGCGTAAGCAGCAAGTCGCCCCGCAGCGGCGCTCCGAGCCCCGCCAGAGCGAGCCGAACGGTACCGCAACGGACCAGGCCGGGTTCTCCGCGTTCACACCCGCCGAGGAGCGGCCCCCGGCCGCCCCCGCACAGCCCGCGGCCGCGTCCGCCAAGGACCGCCGCGACGGCGGCTCCCAGGCGTCCGACGCCGCCCAGCAGGGCAGTGGCCGGTACGACTTCATCCGGCCGCGCAACTGGCGCGTGCCGACCCGCCTGGTCGCGATCCTGCTGATCCCGGTGATCGTCGCCCTGGTCTTCGGTGGTCTGCGCGTCAACACCTCGGTCGACGGCTACATCAAGGCCTCGCGCGCCGAGAAGACCGCCCGCCTGGCCAAGGCGGCCACCGAACTCGCCGAGGCGCTGGAGAACGAGCGCGACAAGACGCTCATACCCCTGCTGACCAACCAGGACCCGTCCGGCGAACTCCCCAAGAGCCGCGCCACCACCGACAGCGCGCTCAAGGCCTACAACACGGCCTACGCCGCCACCGACGGCGCGGGCGAGCTCGCCCGGCGCCACGAGGCCTTCCAGGGCGTCGTCGGCGCGCTGCCGCACCTGCGCCAGAACGCCTACAAGCCCGAGCTGTTCGCCACCGCGACCCAGGCCGCGTACTCGGTGATGCTCGCGCCGCTGCTGTCCTACGACAACTCGGTCGGCCTCGGCAGCTCCAACATCACCAGCAAGGGCCGCGCGATCTACGCGATGTCCCTGGCCAAGGCCTCCGCCTCGACCCAGCGCGCGCTGATGCTGCACCTGCTGGTCGGCATCTCCGCCGGCGCCACCACCCGGTTCGAGAACACCGACCTGATCCAGCAGCTGCTGGTCTCCGCCAAGCTGGAGCAGGTCTCGCTCACCGAGTTCAACACCGGCAGCGCCCCCGAGGACCTCAAGCGGTACGCGGACGCCCAGGTCGCCCAGTCCAACGCCGACCAGCGGGCCGCCTACCGGATGCCCGACGGCAGCGCCCCCACCATGCAGAGCCTGCTGGCCATCGGCGCCGCGTACACCCAGAACGCCGCCGACGGCATGACCAAGGGCAAGGTCGCGGCCGACGCCGCGTACAAGGAGGCCAAGGACGCCGGCCTCACCCCGGAGAACTGGAACCAGGCCTCCAACACCCACATCGCGACCCTGCGCGCCACCGAGGTCGCCCTGCTCGACGACGTCCTCCAGGACGCCGCCGGCCTGCGGGACCGCGCCCTCTACGACGCCATCCTCAACTCGGTCATCGTCCTCGTCGCGCTGATCCTGGCCGGTGTGCTGACCGGTTTCACCGCGCGCTCGATGATCCTGGGCATGCGCACCCTGCGCAACGGCGCCCTGGAGATCGCCGACCACCGCCTGCCGGACCTGGTCGAGAAGCTCTCCAAGACCGACCCGGACCGGGTGGACACCTCGGTGACCCCGATCCCCCTGCACGGCAGGGACGAGATCGGCGAGGTCGCCCGCGCCTTCGACCAGGTCCACCAGCAGGCGGTCGCGCTCGCCGCCGAGCAGGCCCTGCTCCGAGGGAACGTCAACGCGATCTTCACCAACCTGTCGCGCCGCAGCCAGGGCCTGATCCAGCGCCAGCTGGCGCTGATCACCGACCTGGAGAACAACGAGGCCGACCCGGACCAGCTGGAGAACCTCTTCAAGCTGGACCACCTCGCGACCCGTATGCGCCGCAACGGTGAGAACCTGCTCGTCCTCGCGGGCGAGGAGGCCGGCCGCCGCTGGAACACCCCGGTCCCGCTGGTCGACGTGCTCCGCGCCGCCGCCTCCGAGGTGGAGCAGTACGAGCGCGTCGAGCTGGCCGGCATCCCCGAGGCCGAGGTCGTCGGCGCCGCCGTGACCGACCTCGTCCACCTGCTCGCCGAGCTGCTGGAGAACGCCACCTCGTTCTCCAGCCCGCAGACCCGGGTGCTGGTCAACGCCACCCGCCTGCCGGACGGCCGGGTGCTGGTCGAGATCCACGACAAGGGCATCGGCCTCACCGCCGAGGACTTCGCCGAGATCAACGAGAAGCTGGCCGAGCCGCCCACCGTCGACGCCACCATCTCCCGCCGCATGGGCCTGTTCGTGGTCGGCCGGCTGTCCCAGCGGCACGACATCCGCGTGCAGCTGCGCCCGTCCGGCGAGTCCGCCGGCACCACCTCGCTGGTCATGCTCCCGCCGTTCCTGACCCAGATGGGCGCGGTGCCGGAGCCGGAGGAGCAGTTCACCGTCTCCCGGATCTTCGCCGACCAGGAGCCGACCGCGGCCGACTGGGCCGCCGAGGTCCAGAACCGCCCGCGCAGCGCCGCCGAGCTCGGCTTCGACGACCACCTCACCGGCAACGGCGGCTCCGGCTTCAGCCCGGCCCTGGAGGCCGTCCAGCGCTCGCAGCGGCTCGACCAGGTCCGCCGCGCCGCCCTGGAGTCCGGCCCCGGCACGAACGGCGAGCCGCCCGTGCTGGACGCCGAGGTCGAGGAGACCCCGTACCAGCCCGAGGCCGGCTACCAGCCGTACGGCTACGAGGACGACCAGTACGGCCAGAACGGTCAGCACGGCCAGAACGGCCAGTACGACCAGGGCGGGTACGGCAACGAGCAGTACGCCGACGGCCCCTACGGCCAGGACGACCAGTACGGCGGGTACCCGCAGCAGGGCTACGGCGACGAGCAGTACGCCCAGGGCGACCAGTACGGCCAGAACGGGCAGTACGCCCAGGACGGCCAGTACGCCCAGCAGGGCTACCAGGAGTACCAGGGCTACGACGGCTACGCCGACGAGCAGTACGGCCGGCAGGCCCAGGAGGCCCCCTCGGGCCACCCCTACAGCCCGGAGCCGCCCGCCCTGCCCACCGGCGAGCCCGCCACCACCCTGCCGTCCGGCCTGCCGCAGCGCCGTCCCGGCCAGCAGCTGGCCAGCGGCGGCCCGACCGCGGCCCCGCGCCAGAACGACGGCCAGGACACCGGCGAGACCCCGAACTGGTTCACCGGCGCCAAGGACACCTCGGGACCGGCCGAACCGCGCGGTCACGACGTGTCGGCCCTCGGCGGCTACGGTCCGACCGGCCCCACCGGTCCGACCGGTCCGACCACCTCGCCCTGGCAGTCGCCCAACGACGGCGACTGGCAGCGTGCCGAGCAGCTGCGCGAGCCGGCCTCCGGCGGTACCACCGCCTCGGGGCTGCCCCGCCGCGTACCCAAGCAGAACCTGGTGGCCGGCAACGCCAAGCCCACCCCGCAGGACGGGCCCCAGGTCTCCCGCAGCCCCGAGGAGGTGCGCGGCCGGCTCACCAACCTGCGCCGCGGCGTCGAACAGGGCCGCAGCGCAGGCAGCACCGGAAGCTTCCGGATCGACCCCGATCAGGCAGACCCGTCCGGCAACGGACAGCAGAACCGCAGCACCGATCTCTTCGGCGGCTCGAACCACCAGGAGCGTTGAGTTGAGTCAGATGAGCCAGGCCGCACAGAACCTGAACTGGCTGATCACCAATTTCGTGGACAACACCCCCGGGGTGTCGCACACGGTGGTGGTCTCCGCCGACGGCCTCCTGCTGTGCATGTCGGAGGGTTTCCCCAGGGACCGCGCCGACCAGCTCGCCGCCGTCGCCTCCGGCCTCACCTCCCTCACGTCCGGCGCCAGCCGGATCTTCGAGGGCGGCGAGGTCAACCAGACCGTGGTCGAGATGGAGCGCGGCTTCCTGTTCCTGATGGCCGTCAGCGACGGCTCCGCCCTCGCCGTACTGGCCTCTCCGGACTCCGACATCGGCCTCGTCGGCTACGAGATGGCACTGCTCGTCGACCGGGCCGGCGCCGTCCTGACCCCCGCGCTTCGCGCAGAACTCCAGGGCAGTCTGCTGCACTGACGGTTCGTCGGATACCGTCCTGGTATTCGAAGCACCTCCACGCCCGTCCCGGGCCCGCTTCGGCGGGCTCGGGTTCGGACGTTGTACGGCCTTCGCACCACCGGCTCCGGACCTGTGCCCGAGCTCGCACCGCACCGCCGCACCCTGTGAGGAGAGGAACCGTGACACCGCCCGACGACCGCAGCGGCCAATACGGCGTTCCGTACCCTGGCACAGGCCATGACGCCTTCGGAGCACCCGGCGTCGTCGGCCACGGTCAGCAGTACGGACGACCGCAGAACGGCCACCAGAACAGCCAGCAGTACGGCCAGCAGCAGCAGTACGGCCAGCAGTACCCGCAGGAGCACTACGGCCAGTACGCCCCGCAGCAGCCCTCGTTCGACGCTCCCCCGGCCGGCTACCCGATGCCCGGCCGGACCGTCCCCGGCCACGGGCCCGGCTACGCGCCCGCCCAGGAGCCCGGACACGTCGAGGAGTACGAGGACGAGGAGGACTCGGGCCCGCTGATCCGGCCCTTCGCGATGACCGGCGGACGCACCCGGCCGCGCTACGAACTGGCGCTGGAGGCACTCGTCTCCGCCGACGTCGACCCGCAGCGCCTGGCCACCCTGCTCCCCGAGCACCAGCGGATCTGCACCCTGTGCACGGAGGTCAAGTCCGTCGCCGAGGTCTCGGCGCTGCTCTCCATTCCCCTGGGGGTGGCCCGCATCCTCGTGGCCGACCTGGCCGAGGCCGGCCTGGTCGCCATCCACCAGCCCGCTTCCGGCGGCGAATCCGGAAACCAGCCCGACGTCACGCTGCTCGAAAGGGTCCTCAGTGGACTTCGCAAGCTCTAACGCGGCCGCCCCCACCCGCGCGACCACCTCCGCGAAGATCGTCGTCGCGGGCGGCTTCGGTGTCGGCAAGACCACGCTCGTCGGCGCCGTCTCCGAGATCAACCCGCTGCGCACCGAAGCCGTCATGACCTCCGCGTCCGCCGGCATCGACGACCTCAGCCACGTCTCCGGCAAGACGACCACCACCGTCGCCATGGACTTCGGCCGCATCACCCTCGACGAAGACCTCATCCTCTACCTCTTCGGCACCCCCGGACAGGACCGCTTCTGGTTCATGTGGGACGACCTCGTCCGAGGCGCCATCGGAGCCGTCGTCCTCGTCGACACCCGCCGCCTCGCCGACTGCTTCCCCGCACTCGACTACTTCGAGAACAGCGGACTGCCCTTCGTCGTCGCCCTCAACGGCTTCGACGGACACCAGCCCCACACCCCCGACGAAGTCCGCGAAGCACTCCAACTCGGACCCGACACCCCCGTCATCACCCTCGACGCCCGACGACGCGACTCCGCCAAGAGCGCCCTCATCACCCTCGTCGAACACGCCCTCCTCGCCCGCCTCCGGTAGGGCTCGTCCGGGGGGTCCTGGTCCCGTCCCGGGGCCTGGTCCCGTCCGGGGGGCAGACAGCGCGCAGACGGAGCGGCCCACGGCCCCTGAGGGGGTCCGTGGGCCGCTCCGGCCGCCGCCGGGCTACTCGCCGGGCTCCAGCCCCGCGCGGATCAGCCCGTAGGTGTAGGCGTCCTCCAGGGCCAGCCAGGAGGCCGCGATCACGTTGTCGGCGACCCCGACCGTGGACCAGGCCGCGGAACCGTCGGTGGACTCGATCAGCACCCGCGTCTTGGACCCGGTGCCGTGCTGGCCCTCCAGGATGCGGACCTTGTAGTCCACCAGCTCCAGCTTGGCCAGCTGCGGGTAGATCCGCTCCAGCGCGGTGCGCAGCGCCCTGTCCAGCGCGTCCACCGGGCCGTTGCCCTCACCGGTGGCGATCTTCCGCTCGCCCTTGGCCCAGAGCTTCACCGTCGCCTCGTTGCCCGGATTGCCGTCCAGGCCCTGTTCGCTGATGGTCCGCCAGGACTCCAGGGTGAAGAACCGCTCGCGCCCGCCGCGCACCTCGTCGCGGAGCAGCAGTTCGAAGGAGGCGTCGGCGGACTCGTAGGTGTAGCCGAGGTTCTCCTGCTCCTTGACCCGGGCGACCACCCGGCCGGCCAGGTCGCGGTCGGTGGAGAGGTCGTAGCCGAGCTCCTTGCCCTTGAGCTCGACCGAGGCGCGGCCGGCCATGTCGGAGACCAGCATCCGCATGGTGTTGCCGACCGTCTCGGGGTCGATGTGCTGGTACAGGTTCGGGTCGACCTTGATCGCGGAGGCGTGCAGGCCGGCCTTGTGCGCGAAGGCCGAGTAGCCGACGTACGGCTGGTGGGTGGAGGGCGCCAGGTTGACCAGCTCGGCGATGGCGTGCGAGATCCGGGTCATCTCGGCGAGCTTCCCCGCGGGCAGGACGCGCCGGTCGTACTTGATCTCCAGTGCGCCGACCACGGGGAAGAGGTTGGCGTTGCCGACCCGCTCGCCGTAGCCGTTGGCGGTGCACTGGACGTGGGTGGCGCCGGCGTCCACCGCGGCCAGGGTGTTGGCCACCGCGCAGCCGGTGTCGTCCTGGGCGTGGATGCCGAGCCGGGCGCCGGTCTCCCGGAGCACGTCGGCGACGATCTCGTGCACCCCGGCCGGGAGCATCCCGCCGTTGGTGTCGCAGAGCACGACGACGTCGGCGCCGGCCTCGTGCGCGGCGCGGACCACCGCGAGGGCGTAGCCGCGGTTGGCCTTGTAGCCGTCGAAGAAGTGCTCGCAGTCGATGAACACCCGGCGGTCCTGGGAGCGCAGGTAGGCGACGCTGTCGCGGACCATCTCCAGGTTCTCGTCCAGGGTGGTGCGCAGCGCCAGCTCGACGTGCCGGTCGTGGGCCTTGGCGACCAGGGTGATGACGGGGGCGCCGGAGGTGACCAGGGCGGCCAGCTGCGGGTCCTCGGCCGCCTTGCCGCCGGCCCGGCGGGTGGCGCCGAAGGCGACCAGCCGGGCGTGCCGGAGGTCCAGCTCGGCGGCGGCCCGGGCGAAGAACTCGGTGTCGCGCGGGTTGGCGCCGGGCCAGCCGCCCTCGATGAAGCCGACCCCGAACTCGTCCAGGTGCCGGGCGATGGCCAGCTTGTCGGCCACCGTGAGGTTGATGCCCTCGCGCTGCGCGCCGTCACGCAGGGTGGTGTCGAAGACGTGGAAGCTGTCGTCGGTGCGGCTACTGGCCTCGGTCATGGCCCTGGGTTCTCCGTTCGGGGAGGTGGGTACTGCTCTGCCGGTGTGAGATCCGGCTCCACTGTCCAGCATCCCGCGCGCTTCCCGGTGTCTGTCGGTCCCTTGTGGGGACGTCGGCCGGTCCGGGACAAAACAAAAGACCCCTCGCGGGTGCGAGAGGTCTGCGCGCGGGTCTGGACGCTGGTGGTCGCTCCGCATCGGGTCCTGCGGGAGCGGTCACTGCGGACCGGCGCGCCTGCTGCTAATAATCAGCGAAAGCGAGGACACACTCGGAGTCTGGCACATCCATCCGGCATCCGGCCCGGCCGTCTCGGTATCCGAAACGGCCGGGCCGGCGGGGGCTCCGGATCAGACGATCTTGTGCAGCCAGCCGTGGGTGTCGGGGGCCTGGCCGCCCTGGATGGCCAGCAGCGCCCGGCGCAGCTCCATGGTGGTCGGGCCCGGCTCGCCGGCGCCGACCGTCCAGTCGCCGCCGCGGGACTTGACCGAGCCGACCGGGGTGATCACGGCGGCGGTGCCACAGGCGAAGACCTCGGTCAGGGTGCCGTCGGCGTTGCCCTGCTTCCACTCCTCGGTGGAGATCTTCCGCTCCTCGACGGCGTAGCCGAGGTCGGAGGCGAGCTGGAGCAGCGAGTCGCGGGTGATGCCGGGCAGCAGCGCGCCGGACAGCTCCGGGGTGACGATCTTCGCGTCCCTGCCCTCGCCGAAGACGAAGTACAGGTTCATGCCGCCCATCTCCTCGATCCACCGGTGCTCGGCGGCGTCGAGCCAGACGACCTGGTCGCAGCCCTTGGCGGCGGCCTCGGCCTGGGCGACCAGCGAGGCCGCGTAGTTGCCGGCGCACTTGGCGGCGCCGGTGCCGCCGGGAGCGGCGCGGACGTAGTCCTCGGAGAGCCAGACCGAGACCGGCTTGACGCCGCCGGGGAAGTAGGCGCCGGCCGGGGAGGCAATGATCATGAAGATGTAGGAGTTGGCCGGGCGGACGCCCAGGCCGACCTCGGTGGCGAACATGAACGGCCGCAGGTACAGGCTCTGCTCGGGCTCGTTCGGGACCCAGTTCTGCTCCTGCTGGACGAGCAGCTCGACCGCCTCGACGAAGGTCTCGACCGGCAGCTCGGGCATCGCCAGGCGGCGGGCGGAGGCCTGGAAGCGGGCGGCGTTGGCCTCCGGGCGGAAGGTCGCGATCGAGCCGTCGGTCTGGCGGTACGCCTTGAGGCCCTCGAAGATCGACTGCCCGTAGTGCAGCGTCATGTTCGCCGGGTCGATCTCCAGCGGCGCGTACGGCGTGAGCTGCGCGTCGTGCCAGCCCAGGCCCTCGGTCCAGCGGATGGTGACCATGTGGTCGGTGAAGATCCGCCCGAAGCCGGGGTTGGCCAGCCGGGCCTCGCGCTCCGCGTCGGACAGCGGGTGGGCGGAGGGCTTGAGGTCGAACGGGATGGGCGCCTGGGTGGGCGTGCTCATGGCTGTGTGTCCTTCACCGTGGGGTTGGTCCGGGCCGCCCCCGTCGGAGATTCGTTTCGGCGAACGAACGCACGACGGCACGGCCCACTGTCGATACTCGCATCCAGAGGGCCGTGCCGAACAGCCGTCGGCTCCTTGGGGAGCTGCAAGCTGCGGTTATGCGGTCCGGCCCTGACGGCCGGAACAGCTGTTCCCGGCCGTCAGCCGGATACTCGGGCGGCGAGCGCGTCGCCGACCTGGGACGTCGTACGGGTACCGGTGCGCTCGGTCAGGTCCGCGGCGACCGCGGCCTCGACCACGGCGGCCTCGGCGGCGAAGCCGAGGTGCTCCAGCAGCATGGCGACCGACAGCACGGTGGCGGTCGGGTCGGCCTTGCCCTGGCCCGCGATGTCGGGCGCCGAGCCGTGCACGGGCTCGAACATCGACGGGAAGGCGCCGCTCGGGTTGATGTTGCCGCTGGCGGCCAGGCCGATCCCGCCGGTGACGGCGGCGGCCAGGTCGGTCAGGATGTCGCCGAACAGGTTGTCCGTGACGATCACGTCGAACCGCTCGGGCTGGGTGACGAAGAAGATCGTCGCCGCGTCGACGTGCAGGTAGTCGGTGGTGACCTCGGGGAACTCCCGGCCGACCTGCTCGAAGATCCGGGTCCACAGGTGGCCGGCGTGCACCAGCACGTTGTTCTTGTGGACGAGGGTGAGCTTCTTGCGCGGGCGCGCCTGGGCCCGGGCGTAGGCGTCCCGGACGACCCGCTCGATGCCGTACGCGGTGTTGAGGCTGACCTCGGTGGCCACCTCGTGCTCGGTGCCGGTGCGCAGCGAGCCGCCGTTGCCGACGTACGGGCCCTCGGTGCCCTCGCGGACGACCACGAAGTCGATCTGCGGGTCACCCGCCAGCGGGGACTTCACGCCGGGGAAGAGCCGGCCCGGGCGCAGGTTGATGTGGTGGTCGAAGGCGAAGCGCAGCTTCAGCAGCAGCCCGCGCTCCAGGACGCCGGACGGCACGCTCGGGTCGCCGATGGCGCCGAGCAGGATCGCGTCGTGGGTCTTCAGCTCGTCGAGCACGCTGTCCGGCAGCGTCTCACCGGTCCGGTGGTAGCGCCGGGCGCCGAGGTCGTACTCGGTGGTCTCCAGCTTCACGTCGGCGGGCAGCGCGGCGCCCAGGACCTTGAGGCCTTCGGCCACGACTTCCTGGCCGATGCCGTCGCCGGGGACAACTGCGAGACGAATGGTGCGAGACATGGTCGGACCCTACTCCGGCGTCCCAGGGGCTGACACCTGGCGTCCACTATCCGGACGGGGGATCAGGTGAGGTCGATGTCGACCGGGAACGGGCGGTCGACCTTCATCCGATCGTGGAAGACCGCGCTGGGGATGTACCTGCTGGAGGCCGTGTCCAGTTCGTAGGTGTAGACGACCGGGCGGCCTTCGTCGCACTCCACGCGCCAGAAGTGGGGGATACCCGCTGCCGCGTACTTGCGGGGCTTGATCGCGCGATCTCGATCGCGGGACTCCTGTGAGACGACCTCCACCGCGAGCACCACGTCGTCGGCCGAGAAGCTCGTCTGGAGGTAGCCCGTGTCCGAGCCCCCGCGGACCACGACGATGTCGGGTTCCGGCCGATTCCGGTGGTCCAGTGTCACCGTCATCTCCGGCCAGACCTCCCAGTCGTCCGGAACCGCCAGTTCCAGCGCACGTTCGAGCAGGCGCTTCGTCCTCACATGGAACTTCGTCTGCGGACTCACGAAGATCAGGCTCCCGTCGAGCAGCTGGGTGTGCGGCGGGAGATCAGGCAGCCGGTCGAGGTCCTCGGCGGTGTAGCCGCCGACGGGGGGCCGAAGCCAGTCGGGGTACGGCGCGATGCTCATGGTTCCTCCCATAGGGGAATCCTGGCGGCTGCTCTCAGGCTACTCGGCGCAATCCTCCCGGACGCCACTCGCACGAGGGAGCGCGCGCGTCGCAATTCCACGCCGGGGGCGCGCTTATGCTCGCTGGGTTCCGGTCCGGAAATCCTCGCAGAACGGGGTGAATCGTCCATGGGCTCGCGATGGCGGGAGGCGCGGGTCTGCGCGGTGTCGGGCGGGGCGGCGATGGCCGGGTACACCCTCGCCGCCGGGCTGCGCGGGGCCTGGCCGCCCGGGGCGGCGCAGACCGCGGTGCCGTTCCACGCCCAGCTGTGGGACCTCGCGCACGGGCGTTCGACCGGGGATCTGCTGTTCAACTGGAACAGCGGGTACGGGGCGCCGTTCCTGGCGGACTTCTTCGCCTACCTGATGAACCCGTTCTCCTGGCCGACGCTGCTGCTGCCGCGCTCCCAGGGGCAGCTCGCGGTCTTCCTGGTCGCGCTGCTCAGCATCGGGCTCGGTACCGGCCTGATGGCGCACGTCCTGGGCCGGCTGCACGCCGGGCCGCACTGGCTGCGGGCGGTGACGGCGGTCGGCTACGGGCTCTGCGCCTGGGTGGCGGACAACGGCGGCACCTCGCCGACGTGGCTCTGGGGGCTGGTCTCGCTGCCGCTGCTCTGCCTGGCCGGCGACTGGTGCCTGCACGAGCGGCGCTGGGTGGCCGGCACGCTGTGCGTGACCCTCGCCTGGGCCGGCAACCTGTACACCGCCGCGATGGCCACCATCACGGCCGGCCTGGTGCTGGCCGTGCGGCTGGCGGCAGCGCGGCGGCCGTTCAGACAGCTGGTCCGGGTGACCGGACGGGCGGTGACCACCGCCGCCGTCGGGATCGGGCTGGCCGGGCCGGTGCTGTTCGTCGGGATCCGGGCCGCGCAGGGCGCCCAGCCGGAGTCCCCGCTGTACCCGTTCGGCCCGGCCGGCCTCGGCGAACACCTGGCGCAGCTGCTGCCCGGCCCCCACACCGGCCGGCCCCTGCCGGACGTCTCGGTCGGACTGCTCGGCCTGCTGCTGGTGGCCGGGCTGCCGTTCAACCGGCGGGTGCGGGTGCGCGAGCGGGTCGCCTGGGGCGGGCTGCTGGTGCTGGTGGTGCTGAGCTTCGTCTGGACGCCGACCGTACTGGTCTGGCACGGCCTGGCGATCCCGGCCGGCGGCCCCTACCGGGTGGCGTTCGCCCTCAGCGGCCTGCTGGTGCTGGCCGGCTGGGTCTCGCTGGCGCACCGGCCCGACCCGCTCACCCTGGCCGGCGGTGCGGGCGTGGTGCTGCTGGTGGCGGGCCTCGCCGCGGGCCGGCCGTCCGTGCACGCCTCCACCTGGGTGCTGCTGGCGGTCGGCGGCGCCGTGCTGCTCGCCGCGCTGTGGACGCTTGACCACCGGCACACCGACCGGCGGGCGGGGGCCGCCGCCACCCTGGTGCTGGGCGGCGCGGTGTTCGGCGGCGCGGTCTGGTCCGCGTACGCGGCGATGGGCACCCCCTCCCCCGGCACCGCCTCCGGGCCGCCCGTCCGGGCCGCGTACGCCACGCTGCGGCAGGCCGCGCAGTGGCCGCAGGGCCGGACCGACCCCGGCCCGCACGCCTTCACCCCGAACGACCCGATGCTGCTCGGCGGCCAGGGCGGCGGCTACTCCAGCGGCTACCTGCCCACCGTCACCGCCCTGCTGCTGCACGACCTCGGCGCGGGCTGGACGGCCGGCGGACGGGAGACCGCGAGCGTCACCGACCCGGTCGGGCGGGCGCTGTTCGCCGTCCGGACCTACCTGGACGACGGGCCGCCGCCGGACGGCTTCACACCCGGCCGGACCGTCGGCGCGCCACCGCTGGTGACCGTGCTGCCGCCCGGCGCCGCCACGGACACCTCCTCCGTCTGGTCGCGGCAGGAGTCGCTGCTCGGCGGCCGGGTCTACGACGTCCCCGAGCCCGCCCCGGGCGGCGACCCGCTGCCGACGCTGCACGGCACGAGCGGCTGGTCCGTCCCGGCCACCCCGGCGGGGGCGGCGGGCACCGTGTTCACGGCGGCCTGCACCCCGGGCGGCACGGCCTACTTCCACGGGGTCTGGTTCGCCGGCACGGTGAGCGTCCCCGGCGGCGGCCCCGGCTACCGCAGCGACGGCGCGCAGCCCACCACGGCGGTGCCGATCCACCTGCTGGGGGAGGTGCCGGCCGACGGCCTGGTCCGGGTGGTGCTGCGCGCGGACGCCGTCACCCAGGTGCCGGCCCGGCCGATCGGCTGCCTGCGGCCGGGCGCCCTGGCCGCGGAGCTCGCCCGGCTCGGCGCGACCGGGGCCACCCGGGTCTCGGTCGGCGGGCACACCCTCGCGGCCGACCTGCCGCCGGGCAGCACGGGCACCGCGCTGCTCTCGGCCCCCGCCACCGCGGGCTGGACCTGCTCGGCCGGCGGCGGCCCGTCCGTGGTGCCGGGGTCGGTGCTGGGCATGATCGGCGTCCCGCTCGGCGCCGGCGCGGACCGGGTCGGCTGCTCGTTCCGCCCGCCCGGCCTCACCGAGGGGCTGACCGTCGCCCTGGCGGCCGCCGCCACCACCGTCCTCGTGGTCGTCTTCGGCCACCTGCGCCACCGCCCGGCCCGCCGCCCCCGCTCGGCCCGCCGCGCGGCACAGACCGGGCGGCGCTGGCCCGGGTGGCACGCGTGACCGACGGCACGCACGAACGGGTGGCGCGCATGAGCGAGGGGCCGCCGGCCGGAGTGCTGCTCCGGGCGGCGGCCCCTCGGGCCGGTCCCCTCAGGGGAGGGTGACGATCTGGGCGCGCCGGGCGCCCGGGTTCAGGTGGTGCAGGAGCAGGAGCCGGCTGGTGTCGCCGGCGGCCCGGCGGACGTCCAGCGCGGTGCCCGGCCGGGCGGGGGCCGCGATGGCGGCGGGGCCGCCGGGGGCCGCCCGGACGTCCAGGGCGGGATGCAGGACGTCGATGGCGAGGGTGGGTCGGGTGCCGCGCAGGCCGACGGCGGAGAACGCCTCGGCCGGGTCGGGCTTGCCGGCGGTCGCGATGCCCGTCCAGAGGCCGTAGCGGACGGTGCTGCGGCCCTCCTTCACCCCCGGCAGGGCGCTCAGCCGCACCGGCAGGACCAGCGCCTCGCTGTCCAGCAGGGCGGTGTCGGTGTCGCCCCAGCGCGCGTTGAGCGGCTGGACGTCCAGCTCGGCGCCGGTCCGGGCGTCCACCGTCCGCGCCACCAGGACGTCGCTGCCGCGCTGGCGGTCCGCCTTGACGAAGGCGTCGGTGACGCCGTCCCCGTCGGTGTCCAGCGAGGCCCGGACGGCGAACAGGCCGACCGGGGTGGCGGCGGGGGCCCAGACCTGGGCGGCGAGGTAGAGCATGCCCTGCCCCTCGGCCGCGGCGGGCGCGTCCGAGGCCGCGCCGACCGCCCGCAGGTTGGCGGCCCGGTCGCCGGGTCGTTCCACGCAGACGTCCTGCGGGGCCTGCGGCTCGGTGGCCTCCTCCGGCAGGATGCCCGCGCCGGGGCCGACCGCGGCGCCGCTGCCGGGCGGGCAGTCGGCCCAGCGGGCGCCCTCCCCGCCGAGTGCGAAGGCGCTGACCAGGCCCGGCTGGTCCCCGGGCGCGGCGGCGCCGTCGAGCACGACCAGCGCACCAGCCTGCGGGGTCCGGGCCTGGACGCCCGCGCCCAGGTCGGACGCCGGGCGCGGGGCGGCGAACACCGGGACCCTCAGCTCGGGCAGCGCGGTGTCCTCCGCGGGGGTGAGCAGCAGCCGTCCGGAGAGCTCGCCGCGGTAGCTGCGGGCCCGGCCCCCCTGCCGGGTGTCGATGGTCGGGTCGGGGGTGCGGCCGAGCTGCCCGGGCACGGCCAGGGTGACCTGGACCCGCGCGGTGGCGCCGGCCGGGACGGCGATCCGGTCGGGCGTCACCCGGAAGCCGGCGCCCGGGAGTTCGGTGGCCGCCTGGTAGCCGGTGCGGTAGACCAGGTCCGTACCGGACAGGTTGCGCACCTCGACCTCCCGGGTCGCGGTGAACGGCCCGCCCACCTCGACCGGGCCGAAGGACACCCCGACGGCGCCCTCGACCGCGCCCGCCCCGGCCGCGTACGCGACGGCGGGGGTGCGCACGGCGCGGTCGGCCTGGGCCCGGCCGGCGCCGGTGCGCTCCGGCCCGTAGACCGGGCCGGTGCCGCCGTCCCCGAGCCAGGTGTCCCCGGCGGTGTTCATCAGCGCGGCCTTGACCTGCTCGACCGTCCAGTCCCGGTGGGCGCCGCGGACCAGTGCGGCGAGGCCGACCACGTGCGGGGTGGCCATCGAGGTGCCGTCCTCGCGCTGGCCGCCGCTGCCGCTGCCCACCTTGGCGGACCAGATGGTCTCGCCGGGGGCGGCGAGGTCCGGCTTGACCACGCCGGGCACGCCGATGCCGCGCGAGGTGAAGTCGGTGAGGGTGTCGGTGCGCCGGGGCTGGTCCTGGGCGACGACGCCGTGCAGCGGGTTGCCGGGCTCGGCCAGCCGGACCCGGACCGGGCCGGCGGCGGCGCCGGCCCGGAGCCGTTCGCCGTCGGCGCGGGCGAGCAGGGCGACCGGGACGCGGTCGTTGCCGGAGATCTCGGCGAGGTGGTCGTCGTCGGCGGCGAGCAGGGCGCCGATCGCCCCGGTGTCGGCGACGTGGTCGGCGCGCGGGCCGGAGCCGCAGGCGCGCTCGGACTCCCGGGTGCTCCAGGCGAGGACGGCGATCTTCCCGGTGATCCGCTGCCGGTCGGCCTCGGTGAAGGCCGTGCAGCCGTCCTTCTGGTCGACCGGCAGGGCGAGCTCGCCGGCGACGTCGCCGGTGGCCCAGCCCTGGTAGCGGGCGCTCCAGTGGGCGGGGACCACGGCGGCGAGCGGCTCGGGCGCGAGCACCCGGATGCCGTCGGCGTCGCTGTGCGGGTCGACGGAGGCGGCGACGGCGATCGCCCGGGCGGCGGTGCCGGGGCTGCCGCCGATGCCGTACACGTCGCCCTCGTTGCCGGCCGCGGCGACCACCACGGTGCCGAGTTCGGAGAGGTGGTCGACGGCGATCGCGTCGGCGTCGTCGGTGGCACCGAAGCGGCTGCCGAGCGAGAGGTTGACGACATCGAGGCGGTCGGCGAGGTCGCCGTCGCCGTCGGGGTCGGCGGCCAGGTCGAGGGCCTGGGCGAGCTGGTCGGTGGCGCCCTCGCAGCCGAACACCCGGATCCCGTACAGCTGGGCGCCGGGCGCGGCGCCGGGGCCGACCCGGAAGCCGGCCGGGTCGAGGCCGGGCCGGTACGGGCCGGTGTAGGTGCGGCCGTCGGCGGTGACGCCGAGGCCGGCGGCGGTGCCGGCCACGTGGGTGCCGTGGCCGTTGACCGCGCAGTCGATCGGGTTGTCGTCCGGGTGCGGCACGGGCTGGTGGTGCGGGGCGGCCGGGTCCGGGTTGTAGTCGTCGCCGACCAGGTCGCGGCCGCCGACGACCTTGGCGTTGGGGAAGAGCCCGGCGGGGGCGGGCTTGGCGCCGTCCACCGCCCTGAACGCCTCCTCGGTGCCGGGGCCGCCGAAGTCCGCGTGGGTGTAGTCGATACCGCTGTCGATGATGCCGATCCGCACGCCCTCGCCGGTGGTCCCGCCGCCGCCGTCGCCGGACGGGCCGGCCCAGACCTGCGGGGCGCCGGTGAGCGGGACGGAGTGGGCGTTGTCCCGCTGCTTGCGGACGATCGGGTGGACCGCCCGGACTCCGGGCAGCGCGCGCAGCGCGGGCAGCCGGTCGGCGGGCACGGTGACGGCGAGGCCGGTGAGCAGGGTGCGGGTGCGGTAGAGCTCCCGGGCGGTGGGCGCGGCGCCGTGCACGGCCTCGGCCAGCCGGTCGAGCGCGTCGGCGCCGCGGGCCCGCTGGTCGGCGCCGGCCCGGGCCGCCTCGCGGCGGACGGCCTCCGGCGAGCGCTGGGCCCGCCGGGCCTCGGCGGCGGCGCGCCGCCAGGCGGGACCGGCGGCCTCGGTGCCGAGCTCCAGCAGGACGGAGGCCTCGCGGCCGGGCGGCGCCGTCGGTGGACTGCCGGCCGCCGGGGCGGCGGCGAGCACGACGGGCCCGGCCAGCAGGGCCAGGGTGAGGCCGATCCGGGCGATCGGACGACGGACGGGTGGCTGACGCACTGGGCCCTCTCCCCCGGGAAGGGGGACTGATCCGCACGCCGTGCCGCTGACGCCCGCCCGTGCGGCCGTCGATCACCCCTCCGGTGGCCCCAAATTAGGATGATCGCGCCGGACAGCGCGAGCAACTTCCCTCGGACGGGGGCTACTTGCACTCTCCGGAGTGACTTTGCGTCAGGCCGGGCGGCCTATTCGGCGGATGAACGCCACCGCCCGGCAGCGGACCCTCAGGAGAACGGGGGCGACCATCAGTGGTGGCCCGTCGCGCCGCCGTTGTCACGGCGGTCCAGCGCGCGCTGCAGGGCGGCGGCGGCGAAGGGGCTCCGCTCGGTCGCCCGGCGGCGGCGCGGGCCGCGGACGGGGGTGGCGGCGGGGGCGGGAGTGGCGTGGCGGTCTGCGGTGGGGGGCATACCGGGCTCCTTGGGACAGCGCGCGCAGGCGCGAAGAGGGTGGGGAGGGGTACACGGGGCGGGGATCGCCTGCCCTCGACGCGTACGGGCGCACACGGGCCGCACACCCTGGCTACAGGGGCGGCACACCGTCTGGCCCTTCCACCGTACGACCCGGGCCCTGCCCTGTCTGCACGAATACTTGGATTTCCTAGTATCTGAGACGGGAGTCGCCCGGAGGGCCGAACGGGACTCGAACACGGCAGGGCCCGGACCACCGGGAGTCGGTGGTCCGGGCCCTGCCGGATGCTGCCGGACGCGCCTGACGCGCGCCCCGGGGGCTCAGGCGCCCAGGTCGACCGAACGGGCGAAGCGGGCGCCGATCTCGGCGGCGATCGCGGTCAGCACGTCCTGCGGGATCTGGGTGTCCACGGTGAGGGAGGCGAGCGCGCCGCTGCCGTCCCGGGCCACCTGCATGCCGGCGATGTTGATGCCGGCGTCGCCGAGGTGGCGGCCGAGGACGCCGACCACGCCCGGGCGGTCCTCGTACTTGAAGAACGCCATGTGGTTCGTCAGCGCCACGTCGACGTCGAAGGCGTCCACGCCGACGATCTTCTGGGTCTGCTTCGGGCCGGCCAGCGTGCCGGAGATGGCGATCTCGCTGCCGTCCGCCAGGGTGCCGCGCACGGTGATGACGTTGCGGTGCTCAAGGCTCTCGCTGGAGGTGGTCAGGCGCACCTCGACACCGCGCTCCTGGGCGAACAGCGGGGCGTTGACGTAGGACACCGTCTCGGCCACCACGTCCTCGAACACGCCCTTGAGGGCCGACAGTTCGAGCACCTTGACGTCGTGCTGGGTGATCTCGCCGCGGACCTCGACGTCGAGCCGGACGGCCACCTCGCCGGCCAGCGCGGTGAAGATCCGGCCGAGCTTCTCGGCCAGCGGCAGACCCGGGCGCACGTCCTCGGCGATCACGCCGCCCTGGACGTTGACCGCGTCCGGTACCAGCTCGCCGGCCAGCGCCAGGCGGACCGACTTGGCGACCGCGATACCGGCCTTCTCCTGCGCCTCGTCGGTGGAGGCGCCCAGGTGCGGGGTGGCGACCACGTTGTCGAAGGCGAACAGCGGGGAGTCGGTGCACGGCTCCTTGGCGTACACGTCCAGGCCCGCGCCGGCCACCCGGCCGTCGCGCAGGGCGCTGGCGAGCGCGGCCTCGTCCACGATGCCGCCGCGCGCGGCGTTGACGATGCGCACGGTCGGCTTGACCTTGTGCAGCGCCTCGTCGCCGATCAGGCCGAGGGTCTCCGGGGTCTTCGGGAGGTGGACGGTGATGAAGTCCGAGACCTCCAGCAGCTCCTCCAGCGAGACCAGCTTGACGCCCATCTGGGCCGCGCGGGCGGCCTGGATGTAGGGGTCGTACGCGACGATCTTCATGCCGAAGGCGGACATCCGCTGGGCGACCAGCACGCCGATCCGGCCGAGGCCGACGACGCCGAGGACCTTCTCGCTCAGCTCGACGCCGGTGTACTTGTTGCGCTTCCACTCGCCCTGCTTGAGCGCGGCGTTGGCCGGCGCGATGTTGCGGGCGACCGAGATCAGCAGGCCGCAGGCCAGCTCGGCGGCGGTGACGATGTTGGAGGTCGGCGCGTTGACGACCATCACGCCGGCCTTGGTGGCGGCGGAGACGTCCACGTTGTCCAGGCCGACACCGGCCCGGGCGACGACCTTGAGCTTGCGGGCGGCGGCCAGCGCCTCCGCGTCCACCTTGGTGGCGGAGCGGATCAGGATGGCGTCCACATCGGCGATCGCGGTCAGCAGCTCGGTGCGGTCCGCGCCGTTGCAGTGACGGATCTCGAAGTCGGGCCCGAGGGCGTCGACGGTGGCGGGCGACAGCTCTTCGGCGATCAGAACGACGGATTTGCTCACGACAGTGTTGTCCTTAACTGTCCGGTTCTCCCCGGCACGTAGGTGGCGTGGAAGGCGGGGGGAAGGTGGCATGCCGCGTAGGTAGACGCACGACGCTGTGGGCCTGACGCGCACTCGGAAGTGTATCGACGGGCTGGGTGCCAGGCTGCTCCCGTCCGGCGAAATCACCCGGACGGGAGCAGCCTAGTTGTACAAGGGAGTTACGCGCGGGGGCGTGGTCCCGGGGAGGCTCAGGCCTCTTCCTTGACCCAGCTCATCAGCTTGCGCAGCTTCTTGCCGGTGGTCTCCAGCAGGTGGTCCTCGTCGGCCTTCTTGTACTCGTTGTACTTGGGCAGGCCGGCCTTGTACTCGGCGATCCAGGTGTTGGCGAAGGTGCCGTCCTGGATCTCGGTGAGGACCTTCTTCATCTCGGCCTTGGTGGCGTCGGTGATGATGCGGGGGCCGGTGACGTAGTCGCCCCACTCGGCGGTCTCGGAGACCGACCAGCGCATCTTCTCCAGGCCGCCCTCGTACATCAGGTCGACGATGAGCTTCAGCTCGTGCAGGCACTCGAAGTAGGCGATCTCCGGCTGGTAGCCGGCCTCGACCAGGGTCTCGAAGCCGGCCTTCACCAGGGCGGCGGTGCCACCGCAGAGGACGGCCTGCTCACCGAACAGGTCGGTCTCGGTCTCCTCGGTGAAGGTGGTCTTGATGACGCCGGCCTTGGTGGCGCCGATGCCCTTGGCGTAGGACAGCGCCAGCTCCAGGGCCTTGCCGGAGGCGTCCTGCTCGACGGCGACGATCGCGGGGACGCCGCGACCCTCCTCGTACTGGCGGCGGACGAGGTGGCCCGGGCCCTTCGGGGCGACCATGCAGACGTCGACGTCGGTCGGCGGCTTGATGAAGCCGAAGCGGATGTTCAGGCCGTGGCCGAAGAACAGGGCGTCGCCCGCCTTCAGGTGCGGCGCGATGGACTCCTCGTAGACGTCGGCCTGGATCGGGTCCGGCACCAGGATCATGATGACGTCGGCCTCGGCCGCGGCCTCGGCCGGGGTGACGACGCGCAGGCCGGCCTCCTCCGCCTTGGCACGGGACTTGGAGTCCGCCTTCAGGCCGACCCGGACGTCCGCGCCCGAGTCGCGCAGGGACAGCGCGTGGGCGTGGCCCTGGCTGCCGTAGCCGATGACCGCGACCTTGCGGCCCTGGATGATGGACAGGTCGGCGTCGTCTTCGTAGAACAGCTCGGCCACGGGGGCACATCTCCTTGCGTGGTGGTGTTGCCGGGTACTGCGGTTCCTACCGTAATGCGGACCCGGCGGGGTGTGGGACGTTGCTTCAGGGTGTGAGACGGGCGCGCCGCGTGCGGCGCCGCCGGCGCCTACGCGCTGCGGTCGAGGGCACGCAGCGAGCGGTCGGTGATCGAACGGGCGCCTCGCCCGATGGCGACCAGACCGGACTGGACCAGTTCCTTGATGCCGTACGGCTCCAGCATCCGGAGCATGGCCTCCAGCTTGTCCGAGCTGCCGGTGGCCTCGATGGTCACCGCGTCGGGGGACACGTCGACGGTCTTGGCACGGAACAGCTGGACGATCTCGACGATCTGGGACCGGGTCTCGTTGTCCGCCCGGACCTTCACCAGGACCAGTTCCCGCTGGATCGCAGCGGACTGGTCGAGTTCGACGATCTTTATCACGTTCACGAGCTTGTTGAGCTGCTTGGTGACCTGCTCCAGCGGGAGGTCCTCGACGTTGACCACGATCGTCATCCGGGAGATGTCCGGGTGCTCGGTCGGGCCGACGGCGAGGGAGTCGATGTTGAAGCCCCGTCGGGAGAACAGCGAGGCGATGCGGGCGAGCACGCCGGGCTTGTTCTCGACCAGGACGGAGAGGGTGTGCTTGGACATGGGGTCTCTGTTCCCTTGGTCGTTCTGGAGGGGGGCTTCAGTCGAGGTCGTCGCCGAAGTCGGGCCGGACGCCCTTGGCGAACTGGATCTCGTCGTTGCTGGTGCCGGCCGCGACCATCGGCCAGACCATGGCGTCCTGGTGGACGATGAAGTCGATGACCACCGGGCGGTCGTTGATCTCCATCGCCTGCTTGATCACCGCGTCCAGGTCCTCCGGGCGCTCGCAGCGCAGGCCGACGCAGCCCATCGCCTCGGAGAGCAGCACGAAGTCGGGGATCCGGGTGCCCTGGGCCGGCGGCTCGATGCCGTCGTGGCCCGGGCCGGCGTGCAGCACGGTGTTGGAGTAGCGCTGGTTGTAGAACAGGGTCTGCCACTGGCGGACCATGCCCAGCGAACCGTTGTTGATGACCGCGACCTTGATCGGGATGTCGTTGAGCGCGCAGGTGACCAGCTCCTGGTTGGTCATCTGGAAGCAGCCGTCGCCGTCGATCGCCCAGACCGCCGCCTCCGGGCGGCCCGCCTTGGCGCCCATCGCGGCCGGCACCGCGTAGCCCATGGTGCCCGCGCCGCCCGAGTTCAGCCAGGTGGCCGGCTTCTCGAACTGGATGAACTGCGAGCTCCACATCTGGTGCTGGCCGACGCCCGCGGCGTAGATCGCCTCCGGGCCGACCAGCTGGCCGATCCGCTCGATGACCTGCTGCGGGGAGAGCTCCCCGGCGGGGGCCGGCTCGTAGCCCAGCGGGTAGGTCTTCTTCCACTCGTTGAGCTTGACCCACCAGTCCGCGTAGTCGCCCTTGTGGCCGGCGTCGAACTCGGCCTGGACGGCGACGATCAGGTCGGCCAGCACCTCGCGTGCGTCGCCGACGATCGGCACGTCGGCCGGGCGGTTCTTGCCGATCTCGGCCGGGTCGATGTCGGCGTGGACGATCTTGGCGTACGGGGCGAAGCTGTCCAGCTTGCCGGTGACGCGGTCGTCGAAGCGGGCACCGAGGGTGAACAGCAGGTCGGACTTCTGCAGCGCGGTGACGGCCGGGACGGTGCCGTGCATGCCGGGCATGCCCAGGTGCTGCGGGTGGCTGTCGGGGAAGGCGCCGAGCGCCATCAGGGTGGTGACCACCGGGGCGCCGGTCAGCTCGGCCAGGATCCGCAGCTCGGCCGTGGCGTTCGCCTTGAGCACGCCGCCGCCGACGTACAGCACCGGGCGCTTGGCGCCCACCAGCATCTTCGCGGCCTCGCGGATCTGCTTGGCGTGCGGCTTGGTGACCGGGCGGTAGCCGGGCAGCGAGGTCTCCGCCGGCCAACGGAAGGTGGTGGTGGCCTGCAGCGCGTCCTTGGCGATGTCGACCAGGACCGGGCCGGGGCGGCCGGTGGCGGCGATGTGGAAGGCCTCGGCGATCACCCGGGGGATCTCGGCCGGGTCGGTCACCAGGAAGTTGTGCTTGGTGATCGGCATCGTGATGCCGCAGATGTCCGCCTCCTGGAAGGCGTCGGTGCCGATCGCCTTGGAGGAGACCTGGCCGGTGATGGCCACCAGCGGGACCGAGTCCATGTAGGCGTCGGCGATCGGGGTCACCAGGTTGGTCGCGCCGGGGCCGGAGGTGGCCATGCAGACGCCGACCCGGCCGGTCGCCTGGGCGAAGCCGGTGGCGGCGTGGCCGGCGCCCTGCTCGTGGCGGACCAGGATGTGGCGCACCTTGGTCGAGTCCATCAGCGGGTCGTACGCGGGAAGGATGGCCCCGCCCGGGATGCCGAAGACGGTGTCCGCGCCCACGGCCTCCAGCGAGCGGATGAGCGACTGGGCGCCGGTCATGGTCTCGACGACGTGCTGGGGAGCGGGAGCGTGGGCGGCCGGGGTGTCCCCGCGGCGGGGGGATGCGGCGTGCTCAGTCATCTGCCTGTCTCTTCTCGGGTTCTGCCGGCCCGGGGTAGCGAGGGTTCTATCCGGTTCGGGCCGATCGCCGGCTCTGCCCCAATCGTCCCCCTTTTCCCACGAGATCGGGGCGGTGAGGGCGGCTGGAGCCAGGGGTCTTGCGGTGGTGGAACAGCGTCAGTGCAACAAAAAACCCCTCGTGCCAAGGGCATGCGAGGGGTGGCGCGTCGGTCTGTCACAAGCGGGACGTTCAGGCCCGCTCAGCCGACGCGCCCGCCAAGTACGAGAATTCGGGTGCGCATGGCAACGACCTTCCTCCCGTGCGGGGGCGACTGTCAAGCAGGTGGGACGACAGTCTCGCCATGCGGACCGTGGCCCGGACCTGCCACGGCGCGGTGTTCCGGCAGGTCGGAGGCCCCGTGGTGATGTGCGACACGCGTCGGCCCGCCCTCCCCGCGGCCACTCGTCCGGGTGTCGGCGGCGAGGTACGCCCGGCGGGCCGAGAGCGAGCCGAGCGGTCTCGGCAGGGGGTACACCCGGCGGGCCAGGGCGCGGCGCAGCCGGGTCTCGTCGAGCGGCGGGGCGAAGGCCGAACCCTGGCCCTGGCGGCAGCCCAGCTCCTGGAGGGCGGAGAGCTGGCGCGGCAGGTCGACCCCCTCGGCGGCGGTCACCAGCCCGAGGTCGCGGCCCAGGCGCAGGGCGTGCCCGGCGAGCGTCCGGCTGAGGGCGGACTCCCCCAGGTCCTGGACGAGCGTGCGGTCCAGCTTGAGCCCGTCGAAGGGCAGCCGGGCCAGTGCGCCGAGCGAGCCGCTGCCCGCGCCGAAGCCGGCCAGCGCGGTGGAGACGCCGAGCCTGCGCAGGGCCGCCAGCCGGCGGCCGAGCTCGTCCGCCAGCGTGTCCGGGCCCATCCGGGCCACCTCGATCACCAGCTGGGTGGCGGGCAGGCCGGTGTCGCGCAGCGCCGCCACCACGGCCTCGTACATGCCGGGCGAGCAGAGCCGCTCGGCGGAGAGCCGGACCGAGACCGGGACGGGCGCCGGTGCCGGTGCCGGGCGGACCCGGCCCGCCGCCGCGCGCCGCAGCACCGCCGCCGACACCGCCTCGTGGATCAGCCAACGGGAGAACCGGGTGGCCGCGTCGCCGAACTCGGCCGAGCGCAGGAACTCGGCGGGGGTGAGCAGCAGGCCCTGCGCGGAGCGCCAGCGGGCCTGCGCCTCGACGGTGGCCACGGCGCCGTTGACGAGGTCCACCACCGGCTGGTGGAGCAGCGTGAAGCCGCCCTCGCGGACGGCCACCCGCAGCCGCTCCTCCAGTTCGGTGCGGCGCTCCAGGTCGGCGCGCATGGCCGGGGTGTAGAGCACCACCCGGCCCTTGCCCTCGGACTTGGCCCGGTACATCGCGAGGTCGGCGTTGCGCATCAGCTCGTCGGTGGCGGCTCTCGGGTCGGCCGCGGGGCCGCGCTCGGGGGTGCCGAAGGCGATGCCGATGCTGGCCGCGACGCTGAGTTCGGCGCCGCCGATCCAGTACGGCTCGGAGAGTGCGACCCGCAGCCGCTCGGCGAGCTCCTGGACCTGCAGCCGGCCGAGCGGGCCGCAGACCAGGGCGGCGAACTCGTCGCCGCCGAAGCGGGCGACGGTGTCCCCGCAGCGCACCGCGCCCTGGAGCCGGCGGGCGGCCTGCACCAGCAGCTCGTCGCCGACCTGGTGGCCGGCGCTGTCGTTGACGGCCTTGAAGCCGTCCAGGTCGAGGAAGAGCACCGCGACCCCGGTGCCGCTCCCGCCCTGCTGTCCGCGCGCGCCGAGTGCGGCCCGCACCCGCTGCGAGAACAGCGCCCGGTTGGGCAGGTCGGTGAGCGGGTCGTGGAAGGCGTTGTGCTGCAACTGGGCCTGGAGTATCACGCGTTCGGTGACGTCCCGGCTGTTGAGGATCAGGCCGTCGCGGTACCGGTTGACGGTGGACTCGACGTGCAGCCACTCACCGCCGCCGGAGCTGATCCGGCACTCCACCCGGGCGGAGGGCTCGGCGGCGCCCGGGTTGCGGTGGGCCGCGCGCCGGCCGCGGGCGAGGAAGCGGCGGACCTCCAGCAGCACCCGGTCCACGTCCTCGGGGTGGACCAGGTCGAGCAGGTTCCCGCCAACCAGCTCCTCCGGGTCGCGGCCGTAGACGCCGAGCGCGGCCGGGGAGACGTAGGAGAGCACGCCGTTGGCGCCGGCGATCATGATGACGTCACTGGAGCCCTGCACCAGGGAGCGGAAGTGCGCCTCCTTGTGGGCGAGTTCCTGCGCCAGCGAGAGGTTGTCGAGCAGCATCACGCCCTGCCGCAGGATCAGCGCGAGGCCGACGGTGCAGGCGGCGGCGGCCACCACGCGGTCCAGCGTCCGCCCGCCGAGGGCGTTGTAGAGGATCCCGGCGGTGCAGACCGCGGCCGCCGCGTACGGGGTGAGCGCGCTGAAGGTGGTGGCCACCCGGCGGCGCGGCAGGCCGCCGACCGAGGGGTGCTCGCGCAGCGGGCGGCGCCAGCGCGGCGACCACGGCGCCCAGGCCAGCAGCAGGCTGCCGGCGAACCAGCCGGCGTCCAGCAGCTCGCCCGAGTGGTAGCTGACCCGCAGCTCGGGCGAGGTGAACAGGGCGTCGCAGAGCACGGTGACGGCCAGGCCCACCATCGCGGTGTGCACCGCCGCCCGGTTGCCGTCCCGGCCGCCGAAGCGCAGCCCGACGACCAGGCTGACCAGCAGGATGTCGAGGACGGGGTAGGCCAGGTTGAGGGCCAGGCGCAGCGGGGAGCCGACCTCGCCGGCGGCGGTGCGCCCGAGCGCCAGGCTCCAGCTCAGGGTGAACAGCGAGCCGGCCACCAGCCAGCCGTCGAGCAGCAGGCAGAGCCAGCCGGCCGCGCTGCGCGGGCGCTGGGCGAGCACCAGCACGCCGGTGATGGCGAGCGGGGCGAACAGCAGGAAGGCGTACTCGGCGAGCGAGTCCTGGGGCAGCGGGGTGCCCTCCACCAGCTCGTACCAGCCCCAGGTGCCGTTGCCGAAGGAGACCATCAGCGAGGAGAGGCCGAACAGCAGCCAGGCCGGGCGGGCGTGGCCGCCGACCGCGCAGCCGTAGGCGAGGCAGGACAGCGCGGCCGCGAGGGCGGCCGCGGCCAGGCCGAAGTCCCCCATGAAGACCGAGAGTTGGGGGGATCCCCAGCCGAGGGACGCGCCCAGCGCGTAGGTCAGGCAGAGCGCGCCGAGCGCGACTCCGGGCAGGCCGCGGCTGTGCAGCAGCCTGCGGACCGGGCCGCCCGGCCCGCCCGGGTCGGTCGTGGACGCGTCGGATTCCGGTACGCCGGGCCGTCCGGCTCCGGGCAGCACCGCATCGGTGGAGCTCACTCGGCCTCTCCCCCTCCGGCCCGGGGCCTCGCGCCCCGGCCACGGTCCACCGGCCGCGCACCAGGTGGCCGTACGCGGTGACCTGGCGCCCCGTCAGGGCGGTGGCCCAGGGGGTGGGCGGCCTTCCGACCGCCGCACCGCACCGATGTTCCCTGGTGGGACCCTACACCACTTCGGTCACTCAATGACACGCACACTCAACTTAGAGTAATGGTGCGGGGGTGGGGAATTGCACCCGATTCCGCCGGATCGGCCCGGTTGGCGGCGGCGCGTGGGCGGGGGCTCACGCGGCGCGCACGGGAGCACGCGGCGGCGCCCGGCGCCGGACCGCAGCGGGGGCGCGGTCCGGCGGCGTGCCGGCGGATCAGCGCCCGGCCGGGGCGAGGTCCTCCGGGAAGAGCCGCAGGCGGTGGGCCAGCGCGGCCGCCTCGCCCCGGCCGGCCACCTCCAACTTGCCGAGGATGTTGGAGACGTGCACGCTCGCGGTCTTCGGCGAGATGTACAGCTCCTCGGCGATCTGCCGGTTGGTACGGCCCCGGGCGAGCAGTCGGAGCACGTCCCGCTCACGGGGGGTGAGGCCGAGGGACTCCCCCGCGAGGGGGGCCTTGGCGGGGGCGGCGCGGCGCGCGGTGAGCGCCAGGCCGGCCCGGTCGGCCAGGGCGGCGATCTCGGCCAGCAGCGGGGCGTCGCCCCTGGCCTTGGCCAGCTTCCGTGCCTCGCGCAGCAGTTCGCCGGCCTCCTCGCGGCGGCCGGCCAGCACCTCGGCCTCGGCGGCCCGCAGCAGCGCCCAGGCCAGCGGGTACGCCAGTGCGGTCGGGCGCAGCGCCTCGACCGCGGCCGCCCACTGCGCCGGGGTGTCGGCGCCCTCGGCGCGGGCCAGTTCGGCCTCCAGCAGCCGGGCCCAGCCGCGGTGCAGCGGCGCCTTGGGGGTCAGCCCGGCGGCCGCCGCGGCGATCCTGGCCAGCACGTCGGCGCGGCCCGCCTCGGCCTCCGGCAGGCCCCGGCAGTCGGCCTCCACCGAGGCGCCCTCCACCAGCAGCGGGTAGAGGTCGGCCTCGTACCCGATCGGGAGCTCCAGCGCCGCCAGCAGCTCGGCCCGGGCCTCCAGCGGGCGCCCGCTCAGGGCGGCGATCCGCACGGCCAGCCGGCTGATCGGCACCGAGTGCTGGAGCTGGCCGATCCGGTTGGCCGCCCGGGCCTGCGCCAGCATCCCGGTCGCGGCGGCCAGGTCCCCGCCCAGCAGGGCGAGTTCGCCGCGCATCCGGTCCAGGAACTCCGCGTGGGTGCCGTGCGGGCGGGTCGCCTCGGAGTCGGCCAGCACCCGGGCGGCCTCCTCGGTGCGGCCGAGGTCGATCAGCGCCTCGGCCAGGTTGCCGATCAGGATGGTGCCGGTGTTGCGCAGCAGCCCGGTGCTGTCGGCCGCCTCCAGCCCCTCCCTGGCGAGGGCCACGGCCTCCTCGGACCGGCCCAGCCCGCGCAGCATGCTGGCCAGGTTGTTGATCCCGCGCAGCAGGACGTCGGGCACCCCGAGCCGGCGGGTGGCCTCCACCGCCGCGGTCAGTTCGGCGACGGCCGCGTCCGGGTCGTTGCCGAGGTCGTTGTGCAGGCTGGAGAGGGTCATCCGGGCGTGCTGCTCGACCGAGTGGGCGCCGACCTGCCGGGCGATCGCGGCGGCCCGCTCGGCGAGTTCGATGTGCTCCGGCCCGGGGTTCTTGAGCATCGCGACGCCGGCGCCGAGCGCGAACACCTCGGCCTGGACGGCGGACGGCGCGAGGTTCTCGACCAGCCGGTGGGCGTGCGCGATCTCCTCGTCGTCGCCGGAGCGGCGCAGATGGCCGAGCATCCGGGCCCGGTTGATCCGGAACCAGGCGGCGCGGGCCGGGTTCTCCTGCTCGTCGACCAGCTTCAGTGCGCGCCGGGACAGGCTCAGCCCGCGCTCGCGGTCCCCGCTGCGGCGGGCCGCGACCACCGCCTCGGCCAGTACGTCGATCAGCTGCAGCCGGGCGCAGGACGCGTCGTGCGTGTCGTGGTCGCAGCCGCAGGGCGGGTAGGTCTCGGCCCAGTCGTAGGGGCGCAGGGTGTGCTCCAGGACGTCCTCGGACACCTGGTCCCACAGCTCCAGGGCGCGCTCCAGCATGCCCAGCTGCTCGGCGAAGGCGTTGCGCCGCCGGGCGGCCCGGGCGGCGTCCAGGGCGGTCGGCAGGGCCCTCGCCGGATCGTGCGCGTGGTACCAGTAGTTGGCCAGCCGGGCCGGGCGCACGTCGCAGGCGACCAGGTGGGGCTGCGCCTCCAGGGCGGTGGCGAAGTGGCGGTTGATCCGGTGCCGCTCGCCGGGCAGCAGGTCGTCCGAGACGGCCTCGCGGACCAGCGCGTGCCGGAAGCGGTAGCCGTCGCCGTCCGTGTCCGGGCGCAGGATGTTGGCGCCGACGGCGGTCCGCAGCGACTCGATCAGCTCCTCCTCGTCGTCCAGGACGGCGGCGAGCAGCGCGTGTTCGACGTAGGAGCCGCCCTCCGCGGCGATCCGCAGGACCCGCTGGGTCTCCTCGTCCAGCCCCTCGACCCGGACCAGCAGGATGTCGCGCAGCGAGTCGGTCAGTCCGGAGAAGCAGCCGTCCTGGAAGGCGGTGGCGAGCTCCTCCACGAAGAACGGGTTGCCCTCGGAGCGGCGGTGGATGCGGTCGACCAGCTGGCTGTCGGGCGCGGTGGTGCCGAGGATGCCGGCCAGCTGCGCGGCGACCTCGTCGTGGCGGAAGCGCTCCAGCTCCAGCCGCTGGACGGTGCGCAGCCGTTCGAGCTCGGCGAGGAAGGGCCGCAGCGGGTGGCGGCGGTGCAGGTCGTCGGTGCGGTAGGTGGCGACCAGCAGGACCCGGGCCCGGTGCAGGGTGCGGACCAGGTACGCGAACAGCTCGCGGGTGGAGCGGTCGGACCAGTGCAGGTCCTCGACGGCGAGGACGAGGGTACGGTCCACGCCGAGTCGCTCGAACAGCCTCGCGGTGTGCTCGAACAGCCGGGCTCGGCCGTACTCGTCGTTGGGCTCGCCGTCGGCCTCGCCGAAGTCGGGCAGCAGCCGGGCGAGGTGACCCTCGCTGCCCTCGGCGGCGGCCTCCAGCTCGGCGCCCAGGGCTCGGTGCAGCCGGCGCAGCGCGGTGGACAGCGGCGCGTACGGCAGGCCCTCGGCCCCGACCTCCAGGCAGCCGCCGACGGTGGTGACGACCCGTCCGCCGCCGTCGCCGGCCTGTTGCAGGAACTCCTCCAGCAGCCGGGTCTTGCCGACGCCCGCCTCGCCGCCGATCAGCACGGCCTGCGGGCTGCCCGCCCCGGCGCGCCGCAGCGCCTCCCCCAGTGCGGTGATCTCGGTGCCACGGCCGACGAAGACGGGACTCACCGATATCTGCTGCATGGATGCGAGCATGCCATAGGCCCACTCGGCAGGCCGAGCGGATATCCCGTCCCCCGGACGGCCGGAAGGGGAGGCGCCGGTGGGCACCTCCCCTTCCTTCTCCCGCTCGGCACCCGAGGGGTGCCGGTCTGTCAGCACTCGCGGAGGTGAGCGGCGCGCCGCTCGGTGCGGGTGGTGACCAGGCGGCGCAGTCCGCGCCCGGCCCGCGGGGCCCTGGCCTGGAGGACCAGCCGTTCCTGCTCGGCGCGGTGGCGCAGCTCCCGCTGGTGCTGCTGGATGAGCTCGTACTCGATCACGGTGTTTCCCCTCGTGGTGTTCTCTCGTTCTGAGGTAAAGATTCCTCTCCCAGCGGGGGGTGCCGCATCGGCAGCCTGCCGGATCTTGCGGGCGGCCTTCGGCTTAGACCCGGTACCCCGGGTACGGCAAAGGCCCGGATCCACCCCACTTACGAGGTGAATCCGGGCCCTGAGTCGGCCTAAGGTGCCTTAGAAGGCCTTAGATGCCTTAGAACCATAGGCAGAACCGCGGTTCTGCGGACAGTTCCTACTGATCGGCGTCGACGCCGAGGCGCTCCAAAATCAGGTCCTTGACGCGCGCCGCGTCGGCCTGGCCCCGGGTGGCCTTCATGACCGCGCCGACCAGCGCGCCCACGGCCGCGACCTTGCCGTCGCGGATCTTGGCGGCGATCGCCTCGTTGCCGGCGATGGCCTCGTCGACGGCGGCACCGAGCGCGGAGTCGTCCGAGACCACGGCCAGGCCGCGCTTCTCGACGACCTCGTCCGGCTCGCCCTCGCCGGCCAGCACGGCCTCGATGACCTGGCGGGCCAGCTTGTCGTTCAGCTTGCCCTCGGCGACCAGCGCGGTGACCCGGGCGACCTGCGCCGGGGTGATCGGCTGCTCGCTCAGCTCGGTGCCGGTCTCGTTGGCCCGGCGGGCCAGCTCGCCCATCCACCACTTGCGGGCCTGGTCGGCCGGGGCGCCGGCGGCGATGGTCTCCAGGATCGGCTCGACCGCACCGGCGTTCAGCACCGACTGCATGTCCTTGTCCGACAGGCCCCAGTCGGCCTGCAGCCGGGCGCGGCGCACCCGCGGCAGCTCGGGCAGCCCGGCGCGCAGCTCCTCGACCCACTCCCGCGCGGGCGCGATCGGCACCAGGTCGGGCTCGGGGAAGTAGCGGTAGTCCTCGGCGTTGTCCTTGATCCGGCCGGAGGTGGTGGAGCCGTCCTCCTCGTGGAAGTGCCGGGTCTCCTGGATGATCGTGCCGCCGTCGGTCAGCACGGTGGCGTGCCGCTGGATCTCGAACCGGGCGGCCCGCTCGACGCTGCGCAGCGAGTTGACGTTCTTGGTCTCGGAGCGGGTGCCGAAGGTCGTGGTGCCGTTGGGGCGCAGCGACAGGTTGACGTCGCAGCGCATCTGGCCCTTGTCCATCCGGGCCTCGGAGACGCCCAGCGCCTTGATCAGCTCGCGCAGCTCGGCCACGTACGCCTTGGCGACCTCGGGGGCGCGCTCGCCGGCGCCCTCGATCGGCTTGGTGACGATCTCGATCAGCGGGATGCCGGCCCGGTTGTAGTCCAGCAGCGAGTGCGAGGCGCCGTGGATGCGGCCGGTGGCACCGCCGACGTGGGTGGACTTGCCGGTGTCCTCCTCCATGTGGGCGCGCTCGATCTCCACCCGGAAGGTCGAGCCGTCCTCCAGCTGCACGTCGAGGTAGCCGTTGAAGGCGATCGGCTCGTCGTACTGCGAGGTCTGGAAGTTCTTCGGCATGTCCGGGTAGAAGTAGTTCTTCCGCGCGAACCGGCACCACTCGGCGATCTCGCAGTTCAGCGCCAGGCCGATCTTGACGGCCGACTCCACACCGATCGCGTTGACCACCGGCAGCGAGCCGGGCAGGCCGAGGCAGGTCGGGCAGACCTGGCTGTTCGGCTCGGCGCCCAGCTCGGTCGAGCAACCGCAGAACATCTTGGTCTTGGTGCCCAGCTCGACGTGGACCTCCAGGCCCATCACCGGGTCGTACGACGCGAGAGCGTCCTCGTAGGAGACCAGGTTCTTGACGCTCACAGCGTCCCCTTCACTAAAAAGTCTTTGGGAGGTACGGGCCCGGCCGCCGCTCGCGCGGGGCCGGGCCGGGGCGCTCAGCCCAGCAGGACGTCGTCGTCGCCGAGGCGGCGCAGCTCGCGCACCAGCAGGGCCGTACCGGTGACCAGGGCGGCGGCGCCGACCAGGGCGTTGATCAGCTTGAGCGTGTCGTTCTCGCCGCGGGCGCGCTTGACGTCCTTGACGATCGACACCGCGCCGAAGGCGCTGGTGCCGATGGACAGCCACAGGCCGGGCTTGCTGTGCTTGAAGCCCTTGGCCTTCTCGATCTTGCTCACAGTGCCGGTGCCTCCTCCAGCAGGGTGTGCCCCCACTTGTCGTTGAGTGCGGCCTCGACGGCGCCGCCCACGCGGTACAGGCGGTCGTCCGCCATCGCGGGTGCGATGATCTGCAGGCCGACCGGGAGATTGTCCTCCGGGGCGAGCCCGCAGGGCAGCGACATGGCCGCGTTGCCCGCGAGGTTCGACGGAATCGTGCAGAGGTCGGCCAGGTACATCGCCATCGGGTCGTCGGCGCGCTCGCCGATCGGGAAGGCGGTGGTCGGGGTGGTCGGGGAGACCAGCACGTCCACGCCGGCGAAGGCGGCGTCGAAGTCGCGCGAGATGAGCGTGCGGACCTTCTGGGCCGAGCCGTAGTAGGCGTCGTAGTAGCCCGAGGAGAGGGCGTAGGTGCCCAGGATGATGCGGCGCTTCACCTCGGGGCCGAAGCCGGCCTCGCGGGTGAGGGCGGTGACGTCCTCGGCGGAGCGGGTGCCGTCGTCGCCGACCCGCAGGCCGTAGCGCATCGCGTCGAAGCGGGCCAGGTTGGAGGAGGCCTCGCTGGGCGCGATCAGGTAGTACGCCGGCAGCGCCAGGGTGAAGGACGGGCAGGAGACCTCGACGACCTCGGCGCCCAGCTCGCGCAGCAGCTCCACGGACTCGTTGAAGCGCTGCATCACGCCGGCCTGGTAGCCCTCGCCGGCGAACTCCTTGACCACGCCGATCCGCATGCCGCGCACGTCGCGCAGCTTGGCGGCCTCGACCACGGCCGGGACGGGCGCGTTGATCGAGGTGGAGTCCAGCGGGTCGTGCCCGGCGATCGCCTCGTGCAGCAGCGCCGCGTCCAGCACGGTGCGGGCGCAGGGGCCGCCCTGGTCCAGCGAGGACGAGAACGCGACCAGGCCGTAGCGGGAGACCGAGCCGTAGGTCGGCTTGACGCCGACCGTGCCGGTGACGGCGCCGGGCTGGCGGATCGAGCCGCCGGTGTCGGTGCCGATCGCCAGCGGGGCCTCGAAGGCGGCCAGCGCGGCGGCCGAACCGCCGCCCGAGCCGCCGGGGATCCGGGAGAGGTCCCACGGGTTGCCGGTCACGCCGTAGGCGGAGTTCTCGGTGGAGGAGCCCATCGCGAACTCGTCCATGTTGGTCTTGCCGAGGATCACGACGCCGGCGTCCTTGAGACGCGTGGTCAGCGTGGCGTCGTACGGCGGGATCCAGCCCTCGAGGATCTTGGAGCCGCAGGTGGTCGGCACGCCCTTGGTGGTGAAGACGTCCTTCAGCGCGAGCGGGACGCCGGCCAGCGGGCCCAGCTCCTCGCCCTTGGCGCGCTTCTCGTCGACGGCGCGGGCGGCGCTCAGCGCGCCCTCGGTGTCGACGTGCAGGAAGGCGTTGACCTTCTGGTCGACGGCGCCGATGCGGTCCAGGTGGGCCTGGGCGACCTCGACGGCGGAGACCTCGCCCTTGGAGATCGCGGAGGCGGTCTCGGCGGCGGTGTAGTGGATCAGGTCGGTCATGGTGGGTCAGTCCTCCCCGAGGATCTGCGGCACACGGAAACGCTGCTCCTCGGCGGCCGGGGCGCCGGCCAGCGCCTGGTCCGGGGTGAGCGACGGCCGCACCTCGTCCGCGCGCATGACGTTGGTCAGCGGCAGCGGGTGGGAGGTCGGCGGGACGTCCTGTCCGGCGACCTCGGAAACGCGGGCGACCGCGCCGATGATCACGTCGAGCTGCTCGGCGAAGTGGTCCAACTCTTCGGCCTGCAACTCAAGACGCGACAGCCGAGCGAGGTGGGCGACCTCCTCGCGCGTGATGCCAGGCATGCAGCGATCCTCAAGGGTGAGTTCTGGTGAGGCCCGGCGACGCGCTCAGGCGGTGCCGGGCCCGGGCAGGAGCAGCCGGCTCGGCGCTCCCGTCCTCTTGGTCTGTGGACCCATCCTATGGGGCGCGGCCCGGCCACCGGCCAACGAGTAACCGCCGGGCCCGGTCACCGCGGCGCCTGCGGGGGCCGCCGCGGCCCGGTCGGGGCCCGGTCACCGTGTTGCCGGCGGGTGCTACTGCGGCCTGGTCGGCGCCCAACTCGGCGCGGCGGGGGCCTGGATCTCCATGTGCGCGGCCTGGACGGCCTGGATCGCCGGCGGCAGGACGGGCGGCATGGCCGGGGGGATCGCCGGCTTGATGACCGACGGCAGCTGCGGGGGCGACGCCAGCCGTTCCACCGGCGGGGCTCCGGTGCGGTGCACCCGCAGCCAGGCGGTGGCCTGCTCGGCCGGCAGCGCCGCGGAGACCAGCCAGCCCTGGACGGCGTCCACGCCCATGCCGTGCAGCCGCTCCCAGGTCTCGTCGTCCTCGACGCCCTCGGCGACGACGGTCAGGCCCAGCGAGTGGGCGAGCTCCACCGAGCAGCGGACCACGGCCGCGTCGTGGTCGTCGGCGACCATCCGGGAGACGAAGGAGCGGTCGATCTTCAGCTCGCCGACCGGCAGGCTGCGCAGCCGCACCAGCGAGGAGTGGCCGGTGCCGAAGTCGTCCAGGGACATCCCGACGCCGTAGCCGCGCAGCTCGGCGAGGGTGTCGGCGGCCCGCCGGGAGTCGTCCAGCAGCAGCCGCTCGGTGATCTCCAGCTGGAGCGCGTGGGCCGGCACCTGGTGGCGCACCAGGTGCCCGGCGACCCGCTGGGCGAAGCCGGGGTTGAGCACGTCGCGCGGCGAGACGTTCACCGCGACCTGCACCTGGAGGCCCTGCTCGCGCCAGTAGGCGAGCTGGCCGACCGCCGCCTCCAGCACGTAGTCGGTCAGCCGGGGCATCAGGCCGCTGGACTCCGCCAGCCCGACGAACTCGTCCGGGGAGACCTTGCCCTGGCCGGGCCGCTCCCAGCGCAGCAGCGCCTCCAGGCCGACCACCCGGCCGTCGAAGGCCACCTTCGGCTGGTAGTGCAGCTGCACCTCGCCGGTCTCCAGGGCCCGCCGCAGATCGCCGAGCAGCCCGATCCGGTACGGCGTGTCGGCGTCCTGCGCCTCGTCGTACTGCTCGACGCAGGTCCGGCCGCGCTGGGCGTGGCCCATCGCGACGTCGGCCCGGCGCAGCAGCGCCTCGGCGTCCTGGGCGTGCTGCGGGTAGACGCAGACGCCCGCGCTGGCCTCCAGCACGAGCAGCAGGCCGTCCAGCCGGATCGGTGCGGCCAGCTCGGCGATCAGCGCCTTGGCGACCCGTTCCAGGGTGTCCGGGCAGCCGATGCCGGGCAGCAGGACGGCGAACTCGTCCCCGCCCATCCGGGCGACCAGCGGTCGGCCACGCCGGTAGTGCCGGGGCAGCCCGGCGAAGACGTCGTCGATCGACTCCCGGGTCGCACTGCCCGCGTGGCCGCCGGAGCGCAGTGCCCGGTGCAGTCGGCGGGCGATGTGAACCAGCAGCCGGTCCCCGGCCGTATGTCCGAGTGTGTCGTTGAGCGACCGGAAGCGGTCGAGGTCGAGGAGGATGAGACCGACGCTGTAGCCGTCCTCCTGTTCCGCGATCGCCTCCTGGGCGGCCAGGAGTAAGGCCTGGCGGTTGGGCAGATCCGTGAGCGGGTCGGTCAGCTGGTCACGGGCGCGGTCCCGGGCGATCCGCCAGGCCGCGAAGAGCACGGCCAGCGGCACCGCGAACAGCGGCAGCAGCTCGGGTTCGTACCGGTAGACCAGGACGGCCAGCGGGATGAGCGGCGCGGCGCCGGCCAGCAGCACGCCGAGCAGCAGGACCGCACCTGCCACCCCCTGCGGCGGGCGTGTGGGCGCACCGCCGGTCGTACGATCCATAAGCCCTGTCCTCCGTCGGGCCCGCCCCGTCAGGCCGCCTTACGGTGAGGCACCGTACTGGTACCGGCAGCTGCCGGGCATGGAGCGACCCCGCGGAGACCGGCTCAGCCGGTGCCCCCACCCCTGCTGACACTCTGTTGCGCTCCAGGGTATTCCCGGGCCCACCCGGCGGGCAGACTTTCGGACAACCGGGAACGCGCCACCGCGTTCCGGTGCCGCACGGTGACACAATGCCCGCTCTCACCGTGCGGCACCCGATGACGTTGCATCAGGACGATAACAAGCCCGGACCGGCCCTCCCGCGCGCGGGTCAGCCTTCGGCCGGGGCCTCCTCGGGCGCCTGCTCCAAGGCCTGCTCAGAGGCCTCTTCGGCGGCCTCGGGAGCCGCGATCCCGAGGTGGGTGCGGGCCGCCTGCGGGCCCTGCTCCAGCAGCACGGTGAAGCCCGCGTCGTCGAGGACGGGCAGCCCGAGCTGAACGGCCTTGTCGTACTTGGAACCCGGGTTGTCACCGGCGACGACAAAATCGGTCTTTTTGGAGACCGACCCCGTCACCTTGGCACCGCGCGAGGTCAGCGCCTCCTTGGCGCCGTCCCGGGTGTGCCCGGCCAGCGTGCCGGTCACCACGACCGTCAGGCCCTCCAGCGGGCGCTCGCCCTCCTCCTCGGTGCGCTCCTCGACGAAGCGGACGCCGGCGGCGCGCCACTTCTCCAGGATCTCCCGGTGCCAGTCCTCCTGGTACCACTCGATGATCGAGCGGGCCGTGCCGGATCCGACGCCCTCGGTGGCGGCCAGCCGCTCCTCGTCGGCCGCGAAGATCGCGTCCAGGTCCCGGAACTCGCGCGCCAGCGCGTCGGCGGCCACCGGCCCGACGTGGCGGATCGACAGGCCGTTGAGGAAGCGCCAGAGCGGCTGCCGCTTGGCCTTGTCGAGGTTCTCCAGCAGCAGCCCGGTGGTCTTCTTCGGCGCGCCCGTGGTGGTGGCGAAGAAGAAGACCTCCTTCTCCTCGCCGGTGGTGTCGTCCAGCTTGGGCATGCCCGTCTTCGGGTCGCGCACCAGCACCCTGATCGGCAGCAGCTGATCCTCGGTGAGCCCGAAGATGTCGCCCTCGTCCCGGACGGGCGCCTCGGCCGGCTCCAGCGGCTGGGTCAGCGCGGTGGCCGCGACGTAGCCCAGGCCCTCGATGTCCAGCGAGGACCGGCCGCCGAGGAAGGCGATCCGCTCGCGGATCTGCGCCGGGCAGAACTGCGCGTTCGGGCACCGCAGGTCGATGTCGCCCTCGGCCATCGCGCGCAGTTCGGCGCCGCACTCGTGGCAGTGCGAGGGCATCACGAACTCCACCTCGGTGCCGTCCCGCAGGTCGTACACCGGCCCGAGGATCTCGGGGATGACGTCCCCCGCCTTGCGCAGCACCACGGTGTCCCCGAGCAGGACGTCCTTGGCCTTCACCACCTGCTGGTTGTGCAGCGTCGCGTACTGGACCATCGAGCCGGCCACCTTCACCGGCTCCGCCAGCACCGCGTACGGGGTGGCCCGGCCGGTGCGGCCGATGCCGACCTTGATGGCGGCCAGCCGGCCGGTCACCTCCTCCGGCGGGTACTTCCACGCGATCGCCCAGCGCGGGGACTTCGAGGTGGCGCCGAGCCGGCCCTGGAGGGCGATCTCGTCCACCTTGACCACGACGCCGTCGATCTCGTGCTCGACGGAGTGCCGCTCCTCGCCGAAGTGCTTGATGAAGGCGCGGACCTCCGCCAGCGTGCCGACCACCCGGTTGTGCCGGGCGGTGGGCAGGCCCCACTCGTGCAGCAGCCGGTAGGCGTGGGACTGGCAGTCGATGTCGAAGCCGGAGCGCGCGCCGATGCCGTGCACCACCATGTGCAGCGGACGGGAGGCGGTGACGTGCGGGTCCTTCTGGCGCAGCGAACCGGCCGCGGCGTTGCGCGGGTTCATGAACAGCCGGATCATCGCCCGGGGCCGCTTGCCCTCCGCGGCCCGCTCCTCGTTCTCCTGCCGGCGGCGCTCGTTCTCCTGCGCGAACGAGGCGTTCAGCGCGTCGAACTCCTCGGTGGGGAAGTAGACCTCGCCCCGGATCTCCACCAGCTCGGGGATGTTCTCGCCCTTGAGCTGGTGCGGGATCTCCTTGATGGTGCGGACGTTGGCGGTGATGTCCTCGCCGACCCGGCCGTCGCCGCGGGTCGCCGCCTGCACCAACTGGCCGTTCTCGTAGGTGAGGTTGACGGCCAGGCCGTCCACCTTGAGCTCGCACAGGTAGTGGTAGTCGATGCCGTGCAGCTCGGTGGCGACGCGCTCGGCCCAGGCGGCGAGCTCCTCGTCGTCCATCGCGTTGTCCAGGCTGAGCAGCCGCTCGCGGTGCTCGACCGGGGCGAACAGCTCGGTGGGCGCCCCGCCGACCCGCTGGGTCGGCGAGTCCGGCGTGACCAGCGCCGGGTGCTCCGCCTCGATCGCCTCCAACTCGCGCATCAGCACGTCGAACTCGGCGTCGCTGACGACCGGCGCATCCTGCTCGTAGTACCGCGACCGGTGGTCCTCGATCTCGGCCGCCAGCTCGGCGTGCCGCCTGCGCACCTCCGCCGGGATCTCCTCCCAGCCCTCGACAGCCACCACCGCAAGCCCTCCTACGTTCTCATTCCGGGTTGTCCACCAGGCTCTGGGCCGCCCTCACGCTCAGTGACAGCGCCTGGCGCGCGTACGCCGGGGAGGCCCCGGCGAGCCCGCAGGTGGGTGTCACCAGCACACGGCGGCCCAGCAGCTCCGGGGCGAACCCGAGCCTGCGCCACAACGTCCTGACACCCTGGACACTACCGGCCGGGTCGGACACTGCCGTTGATTGAGCGGGCGCCTGGTCGGCGGACGGCACGACCCCGGCGAGGATCACGGTGCCCGCCTCGACGGCCTCGCCGAGGTCCTCGTCGCTACGGTCCGTCAGGAGCGAGAAGTCCAGCGAGACTCCGGCCACCCCGGCCCGGCGCAGCAGCGGGATCGGCACGGAGGGGGCGCAGCAGTGCACCACCACGGGCGCGTCCAGGCCCAGGACGACCTCCCGCAGCACCTCCTCGGCGACCTGGCGGTCCACCGAGCGCAGCCGCTGGAAGCCGCTGGCGGTCTTCACCGCGCCGGTCAGGACGGCGGGCAGCGAGGGCTCGTCGAGCTGGAGCACCACCTGCGCGCCGGGGATGCGCGTGCGGACGTCGTCGAGGTGGCGGCGCAGGCCCTCGGTGAGCGAGCCGGCGATGTCGCGGCAGGCGCCGCGGTCGGCGAGCGCCTTCTCCCCGTGCTTGAGCTCGATCGAGGCGGCCAGCGTCCACGGCCCGACGGCCTGCACCTTGAGCGCGCCCCGGTACCCCTGGGTGAACTCCTCCAGTGCGTCCAGGTCCTCGCCGAGCCAGGAGCGGGCGCGCCGGGTGTCCCGGCCGGGCCGGTCGGTGAACCGCCAGCCGCTCGGCTCGGTCTGCGCGAACAGCTCGACCAGCAGGCCGGCCCCGCGTCCGATCATGTCGGCGCCCGGCCCGCGGGCGGGCAGCTCGGGCAGGAACGGCAGCTGCTCCAGGGCACCGGTGGAGGTCTTGGCGGCCTCCCGCGCGTCGGTGCCGGGCAGCGAGCCGACGCCGGTGGCGGCGCCGCGCAGGTCGGGGAAGGACTGTCCGTTGGTCACCCCGGAAGCGTACGAGATCGCGGGTGCGCCGGCGGACGGCCGCGGCCCCGGTCCGAGCGCGGGGCTCGGGCCGGGGCCGCGGGGGGTGCGGGCGGAGCCGCGGGGGGGGTGCGGGCGGGCGGTCAGTAGACCTGGAGGCCGGAGACGTCGACCACGAGGTGCACCGGTGCGTTGCTCGCGTTGTAGAGGGAGATCCGCCCGTCCTTCACCGGGACCACGACCTGGTTGGCGATGGTCTCGCCGGACAGGAAGTTGAGGTTCGAGGCGTTCGGCGCCGCGTCGCCGTGCGGGTACACGGTGAGGTGGCCCTCGTCCCCCGGCTCGGTGACGGTGACGTTCAGGACGACGGCGGCCAGGTTCGGCACGTCGCCGACGTACACGTCCAGGGTGCCCCAGGCCGCGACGGCGCCCGCCGGGCGCTCGCCGCCCTCGCTGTGGGTGACCTCGCGGGTGTCCATGATCCGCGAAGGCCCGACGGCGTAGTAGGTCAGCCGCCCCTCGGCGGCGTAGTAGCCGGCCAGGTCGGCGATCAGGTGCACCGTGCCGCCGGAGGCGTTGTAGAACGACACCTTGCCGTCCTTCACCGGTACCGTCACCAGGTTCGGGATCGTGCGGCCCGCTGGCCAGTTGAGGTTCGACGCGTCCGGCGCCGCGCCGCCGTGCGGGTACACCGTGAGGTGGCCCTCCTGCTGCGGGTCGACCGCCGTCACGTTCATCGTCACCGCCGTCACCCCGGTGGCCGGGATCCCGGCCGCGCCCGCGACCTGCAGGTCCACCGTCCCCCAGGCCGGGACGGCCTGCGCCGACGGGACCCCGATCGGCGCCCGGGTGTCCAGCAGCCTGGCCGGGCCCTGCGGGTGGAAGAGGTCGCCCTTCGGGCCGTAGTAGCCGGCCAGGTCGGCGATCAGGTGCACCGTGCCACCGGAGGCGTTGAAGAAGGACACCTTGCCGTCGTTCACCGGCACCGTCACCAGGTTCGGGATGGTCCGGCCGGCGGTCCAGTTGAGGTTCGACGCCTCCGGCGTGACGTCACCGTGCGGGTAGACCGTGAGGTGGCCCTCCTGCTGCGGATCCGTGACGGTCACGTTCATCGTCACCGCCGTCACCCCGCTCGCGGGGATCCCGGCCGCACCCGCGACCTGCAGATCGACCGTCCCCCAGGCCGGAACGGCCTGCGCCGACGGCACCCCGACCGCGGAGCGCGTGTCCAGCAGCCGGGTCGGACCGGCCGGGGTGAAGAGGCTTCCGAAGTTCAGGGACTCGTACGCGCCCCGGTCCCGGGTGCCGCTGCCGGTACCGGTGTTGGGCACGGTCGGGTCGTCGGTGGCCGGGGTGCCCCAGTTGTCGGCCGCCAGCATCCCCGGCGCGGTCTCGTCCGCCGAGTCGACCATGTGGTAGACGGGCGCGTCGGGGCCCTTGCGGGTCAGGGTCGTCGGCTCGACGAAGTCGTGCGCGCCCTGGCCGGTCGCCGCCGTGAACGCCGGCTGGCCCGCGTACGGGGCACCGGCCCAGGAGTAGGCGCTGCCGCCGCTGGTCGGGTCGGCGAGGTTGTAGTCCGCCTTGGTGGCGCCGGTGGCGCTCTGGGCCACGGTGAGGGCGGTGGCGCGCGCGGCGTTGCCGCCGCAGGCCTGGGTGGCGGACTGCGCCGTGTTCACCGTGTTGTTCTCGACGACCGCGCCGCCGGAGGCGCCGCTCAGCACGATGCCGGGGAAGCACTCCGTCTGCACGGAGTTGCTCACGACCACGGTGTTCGGGGCGCCGTCGACCACGATCCCGGTGCCGTCGGCGCTGCTGCCGGGAGTGACCAGGTTCGTGGTCAGCACCGTCCCGGTGGAGCCGCCGTCGACCCGGAAGGCCGGACCGCCCAGGTGGTGCAGGTTGCCGGTGGCGAAGACGACCCGGTCGGAGCCGTTGGTGATGTGCACACCGCTGCCGCCGGAGCCCTGGACGCCCGTGAAGGACACGTCGTGCCCGCCGTCGACCACCACGACCGGCTTGAAGTACGACCCGACGGTCAGGTTCTCGAACCTGATGTGCTCGGCGCCCTGGACCACGATCGCGCTGGTCGGGAAGTTCGGCGCACCGCCGGTGATGTTGGCGTTGCCGTGGTTCCTGGCCGGGCCGCGGAAGGTGATCGGCGCCTCGGCCGTACCCGAGCGGGTCACCGTCACCGCGGTCTCGACGTAGCCGCCCGCCGCGATCTCCACCGTCTGTCCGGGGAGCACGACCGCGGCTGCGGCGCCGACGTGGCAGAACGGCGCCGTCCGGGCACCCGTGCCGCTGTCGGTGCAGTTGGCGCCCGCGGAGTTGTCGACGTAGAGCGTGGTGGCCGCGGCGGCCGCGCTGCCCGCTCCGAGGGCCGGCAGGCCGATCGTGCCGAGCAGTGTCGCGCCGACGGCCAGCGCTGTGCGAAGTCTGGAAATGGGATTCCCCCCTGGGAGTTCGAAGCACGGTTGGCACCCTGTGGCCCGGCCCGTTCGAGCTGGTCGAACAGCGGGCGGAGCGGATCCTTCCACAGCGGACACGTCCCCGCCAACGCGGTTTCGGCGCCCCGCCGACGCCCCGTCAACAGACCGGCCGACGACCCGTAGGCGGGCTCTCGGCGACCCGCCGCGGCCGTCCCGGAAGGCCCCTCGGGCAGCGCACGGAACGGCCCCGGCACCGAGCGCGGGGCTCGGTGCCGGGGCCGCGGCCGTGCGACGGGGTCCGGTCAGTACTGCTCGGACCCGAACTGGTCGATCACCAGGTGCACGGGGGCGTTGCTCGCGTTGTAGAAGGACACCGTGCCGTCCTTCACCGGGACGACGACCTGGTTGGCGATGGTCTCGCCGGACAGGAAGTTGAGGTTGGACGCGTCCGGCGCGGCGCCGCCGTGCGGGTAGACGGTGAGGTGGCCCTCGGCGCCGGGCTCGGTGACCGTGACGTTCAGCGTCACCGCGGCCGTCCCGGAGTACTGGCTGACGATGACGTCCAGCGTGCCCCAGGCCGGGACGGTGCCCGCCGGGCGGTAGTTGGGCCGGCCGGTCGAGACCCGGGTGTCCATCACCCGGGCCGGCGTGGACGACGGGGCGTAGGCGGTGCGGCCCTCGGCGGCGTAGTAGCCGGCCAGGTCGGCGATCAGGTGCACCGTGCCGCCGGAGGCGTTGTAGAAGGACACCTTGCCGTCCTTCACCGGCACCGTCACCAGGTTCGGGATCGTGCGGCCCGCGGGCCAGTTGAGGTTCGACGCGTCCGGCGCGGCGCCGCCGTGCGGGTACACCGTGAGATGCCCGCCCTGCTGCGGGTCGACCGCCGTCACGTTCATCGTCACCGCCGTCACCCCGGTGGTCGGCACCCCGGCCGCACCCGCGACCTGCAGATCGACCGTCCCCCAGGCGGGGACCGCCTGCGAGCCCGGCACCCCGACCGCGGACCGCGTGTCCAGCAGCCGGGCCGGGCCCTGGGCGTGGAAGAGGTCGCCCTTCGGGCTGTGGTAGCCGGCCAGGTCGGCGATCAGGTGCACCGTGCCGCCGGAGGCGTTGAAGAACGACACCTTGCCGTCCTTCACCGGCACCGTCACCAGGTTCGGGATCGTCTGCCCGGCCGACCAGTTGAGGTTCGACGAGGTCGGTGCGGAGGCGCCGTGCGGGTACACCGTGAGGTGGCCCTCCTGCTGCGGATCCGTGACGGTCACGTTCATCGTCACCGCCGTCACCCCGCTCACGGGGATCCCGGCCACACCGGCGACCTGCAGGTCCACCGTCCCCCACGCCGGGACGGCCTGCGCCGACGGGACGCCGACGGCCTCCCGCGTGTCCAGCAGCCGCACCGGACCGGCCGGGGTGAACGCGCTGCCCACGGTCGTGTACTCCGCGGCGCCGCGGTCCCGGGTACCGCTGCCGGTACCGGTGTTGGGCACGGTCGGGTCCTCCCGGGGCGCCTGACCGGAGCGGTCCGTCGCCAGCATCCCGGGGGCGTTCTCGTCGGCCGAGTCGATGAGGTGGCTGACCGGCCGGTCCGGGCCCTTCCAGAACGTGGTGGGCGCCACGAAGTCGTGCGCGCCCTGGCCGGTCGCCGCCGTGAACGCCGGCTGCCCGGTGTACCGGACGCCGGCCCACTCGTAGGCCGCGCCGCCGCTGCGGGAGTCGACGACGTTGTAGTCCACCTTGGTGCCCGCGGTGGCGCTCTGGGCCACGGTGATGCCCGTGGCCCAGTCGGCCCACTCGCCGGAGCAGGCCGCGTCGTTGAAGTCGTGGCCGGAGTTGACCGCGTTGTTCTCCACCGTGGCGCCGCCCGAGGCGCCGGTCAGCACGATGCCGGGCGAGCAGGACCCCAGCGTGCTGTTGCTCACCACCACGGTGTTCGGGGCGCCGTCGACCAGGATGGCCGCGCGGTCCGCACCGGCACTGGAGATGACGTAGTTCGTCGTCAGGACCGTCCCGGTGGAGCCGCCGTCCACGGTGACGGACGGGCCCTGGGCGCCGAAGAGGCTGCCGCGGGCGAAGCGGACCTGGCCGGAGCCGTTGGTGATGTGCACACCGGCGGCGCTGGATGTGCTGATCCCGGTGAACGAGACGTCGTGTGCGCCGTCCACCAGCACGGCCGGCTTCTGCGGGACGGTGGCCACCGCCAGGTACTCGAACCTGACGTTCTCGGCGCCCCTGACGGTGATGCCGCCGCCCGGACGGGCCGAGGAGCCGATCTCGGCGCTCCCGCCGTACCCGGGCTCGTAGGGCGAGGGACCGCGGAAGGTGATCGGCGCGGCGGCCGTACCGGAGCGGGTGATCGTCAGGTCGCCCTCGTCGTAGGCGCCCTGGGCGATCTGCACGGTCTGCCCGGGCTGGACGACGGCGGCCGCGGCGGCCACATGGCAGAACGGGGCGGCCGCGGTACCGGTGCCGCCGTCGGTGCAGTGGGCACCGGCGGCGTTGTCGACGTGGAGCGTGGTGGCCTCGGCGACGGCGCCGCTCGCACCGACGGCCGGCAGGCCGACCGTGCCGAGCAGCGTGGCACCCACGGCCAGCGCTATGCGGGTTCGAGAAATGTGGTCCCCCTGGTGATGTGCGGCATGACACCGGATCGTTCCCTCGCCGAGCGGCCTCCGGCCACAGGGCAACGGGATCATGCCACACCCAGGTTGACGGCTACACCCGGGTTCCGGCAGCCGTCCGCACCCGCCCGGAACGGGAAGTCGGCCACTCCGACTTCCCACTCCGGGCGGGCCGGGGGGCTACCGCCCCGGGCGGACGGTGATGTCGGTGATCTCGGCGTCGCGCGGCAGGTCGAGGGCGGTGAGCAGGGCCTTCACCACGGACTCCGGGTCGATCCAGCGGTCGCCGTCGTACTCCTTGCCCTCCTGCTGGTGGACCTTCACCTGCATCGCGGTGGCGACCCGGCCCGGGTAGACCGAGGTGACCCGCACGCCGTTGCCGTGCTCCTCCTGGCGCAGCGCGTCGGCGAGGGCCTTCAGGCCGTGCTTGCTCGCCGCGTACGCCGACCAGTCGCCGTGGGCGTTGAGGCCCGCGCCGGAGTTGACGAACACCACCTGGCCCTTGACCAGCCGCAGCGAGGGCAGCAGGAGGCGGGTGAGCTCGGCGGGGGCGACCAGGTTGACGTTGAGGGTCTCCTGCCAGGCCTTGACCGGCAGTTCGCCGACCGGGCCCAGCTCGACCACGCCCGCGATGTGCAGCAGGGAGTCCAGCTCGACGGGCAGCGCCTGGTGGCCGAAGGCCCAGGAGAGCTTGGCCGGGTCCCCGAGGTCGCCGACCAGGGTGCGGGCGTCGGGGAACCGCTCGCGCAGCTGGGCGGCCCGGCGGGCGTCGCGGGCCAACAGCCAGAGTTCGTCCCCGCGTTCGGCGAGTCGCTCGGCGAGGACGGCGCCGATGCCGGAGCCCGCGCCGGTGATCAGATGTGCAGCCATGGTCCTGATCCTCTCAGGCCGCGGTCTTGAGCTGCTCGAACACCTCGGCGGGAGTCTGCGCGAAGCCGATCAGCTCGCCGAGCGGGCGCGGCAGGAAGCCCTCCGCGTCCATCCGCTCCAGCTGCGTGCGCAGGCCCGCGTAGAAGCCCTCGGTGTCGAGGACGATCACCGGCTTGTCGTGCAGCGCGTGCTTCTTGAGCTCCAGCACCTCGGTGACCTCGTCCAGCGTGCCGAGGCCGCCGACCAGCACGACGACGGCGTCGGCCCGCATCAGCAGCTGCGCCTTGCGCTCGGCGAGGTCCCGGGTGGTGATCAGCTCGTCGGCGCCCTGGTAGGCCTTGTGCCTCAGCAGCTCGACGGACACCCCGACCAGCCGTCCGCCCGCCGCCTTCACCCCGTCCGCGAGCAGCCCCATCAGCCCGGCGTGCGAGCCGCCCCACACCAGCGTGTGCCCACCCTCCCCGAGCAGCCGGGCGAACTCGGCGGCGGGGGCGGTGTAGCGGTCGTCGAGCGAGTACGCGGAGCAGAAGACAGAGATATTCATAGTGCTCCCCGGTCTATCACGGACCCGCGGCGGACGAGGACCGGATTTACGCCGGGACGGCCGGGCGCTCGGTGGTGGCGATGGTGGCGGAGCCGACGACGCGGGTGCCGTCGTAGAGGACGACGGCCTGGCCGGGGGCGATGCCGCGTACCGCGGAGTCGAGGTCGACCCGCAGCTCGCCGTCGACGACCGAGGCGGTGACCGGGACCTCCTCGCCGTGGGCGCGCAGCTGGGCGGTGTAGCGGCCGTCGGCCGCCGGGGACCCGCCGCACCAGCGCGGGCGGATGGCGGTCAGCGCGGTGACGTCCAGGCCCTCGACCGGGCCGACCGTGACGGTGTTGTTCACCGGCGAGATGTCCAGCACGTACCGCGGCTTGCCGTCGGCGGCCGGGCGGCCGATCCGCAGGCCCTTGCGCTGGCCGATGGTGAAGCCGTACGCGCCGTCGTGCTCGCCGAGCTTGGTGCCGTCCGCGTCGAGGATGTCGCCGGTGGCGGTGCCGAGGTGCTTGGCCAGGAAGCCCTGGGTGTCGCCGTCCGCGATGAAGCAGATGTCGTGGCTGTCCGGCTTCTTGGCGACGGCCAGGCCGCGCCGCTCGGCCTCCTCGCGGATGACGTCCTTGGTGGTGTCGCCCAGCGGGAACAGCGAGTGGGCGAGCTGGTCGGCGTCGAGCACGCCGAGGACGTAGGACTGGTCCTTGGCGGCGTCCGCGGCCCGGTGCAGCTGGCGCTCCCCGGAGGGCAGGTCGACGATCCGGGCGTAGTGGCCGGTGCAGACGGCGTCGAAGCCGAGTGCGATCGCCTTGTCCAGCAGCGCGGCGAACTTGATCTTCTCGTTGCAGCGCAGGCAGGGGTTGGGGGTGCGGCCGGCCGCGTACTCGGCGACGAAGTCGTCGATCACGTCCTCGCGGAAGCGCTCGGCGAGGTCCCAGACGTAGAACGGGATGCCGATCACGTCGGCGGCGCGGCGGGCGTCCCGGGAGTCCTCGATGGTGCAGCAGCCGCGGGCGCCGGTGCGGAAGGACTGCGGGTTGGCGGACAGCGCCAGGTGCACGCCGGTCACCTCGTGCCCCGCTTCGGCCGCGCGGGCGGCGGCGACGGCGGAGTCCACCCCGCCGGACATCGCCGCGAGCACGCGCAGGCGGCCAGTGGACGGAGCGGTCGGGGCACCGGGGAAGTCAGTCATGATGCCAACAAGAGTACGTGGTCGCGACGGACGCCCGGCCGGGTTTACCGGGCGCGGGCGGCTGCCGCGAGGCCGGCCCTGCGGGCCCGCTGGACGGCCGGCTCGATGGCCGCGGCGAGCGCCGCGACGTCCTCCCGGGTGGAGGTGTGGCCGAGCGAGAACCGCAGCGAGGCACGGGCCAGCAGCGGGTCGACGCCCATCGCCAGCAGCACGTGGCTGGGCTGCGGCACCCCGGCCGAGCAGGCCGAGCCGGTGGAGCACTCGATGCCCTGGGCGTCGAGCAGCATGAGCAGCGCGTCGCCCTCGCAGCCGGGGAAGGAGAAGTGCGCGTTGGCGGGCAGCCGGCCCCCGGGCGCCGGGTCCCCGTTGAGCACCGCGTCGGGGACGGCGGCCAGCACCGAGGCGACCAGCTCGTCGCGCAGCAGCCCCGACCCGGCGGCGTGCTCGGCCCGCCGCTCGACGGCGAGCGCCGCGGCGGCCGCGAAGCCCGCGGCGGCGGGTGCGTCCAGGGTGCCGGAGCGCACGTCGCGCTCCTGGCCGCCGCCGTGCAGCAGTGGGACGGGGGTGGCGCCGCGGGACAGCAGCAGGGCGCCGATGCCGTAGGGGCCGCCGATCTTGTGCCCGGTGACGGTGAGTGCGGTGAGCCCCGACTCGGCGAAGGAGACCGGCACCTGACCGAGCGCCTGCACCGCGTCGGCGTGCATCGGGATGCCGTACTCGGCGGCCACGGCGGCGAGTTCGACGACCGGCTGGACCGTTCCGACCTCGTTGTTGGCCCACATCACGGTGACCAGCGCGACCGTGGACGGGTCCCGTTCGACGGCTTCGCGCAGCGCCGCCGGGTGCACCCGGCCGAGGCCGTCGACCGGCAGGTACTCGACCGTGGCGCCCTCGTGCTCGGAGAGCCAGTGCACCGCGTCCAGCACCGCGTGGTGCTCGACCGGGCTGCACAGCACCCTGGTCCGGGCCGGATCGGCGTCGCGCCGGGCCCAGTACAGGCCCTTGACGGCGAGGTTGTCGGACTCGGTGCCGCCGCCGGTGAGGACGATCTCGCTGGGTCGGGCGCCCAGCGAGTCGGCCAGTGACTCGCGGGACTCCTCGACCACCCGGCGGGCCCGGCGGCCGGACGCGTGCAGGGAGGAGGCGTTGCCGACGACCCCGAGGTGCGCCGTCATCGCGGCGATCGCCTCGGGCAGCATCGGCGTGGTCGCCGCATGGTCCAGGTATGGCATAACCATCCGATTGTAGAGGGCCGCCGACGGGAGCCACGGCCATCGCACCGATCCGGCCATTGCACCGACTGCAACGCGCCGTTGGCCGGGAGGCACCCCGCCGTTGGCCTGCCGCCCGGGGAAGCGGTTAGCCTGACGCCCCACCGCAAATCGGCCGCAGAGGACAGGACTGGGGGCGGAATGTCGCAGTCGGTCGACCGCGCACTCACCATCCTCGGCTCGCTCGGCGACGGCCCGGTCACGCTGGAACAGGCGGCGACCCGGATCGGTGTGCACAAGTCCACGGCGCTGCGGCTGCTGCGCACGCTGGAGGAGCACGGTTTCGTCCACCGGCAGTCCGACCGGCGCTACCGGCTCGGCGGCCGGCTGCTCTCGCTCGCCCACCGGGCGCTGGAGGAGATCGACGTCCGCCAGGTCGCGGCGCCCTACCTGGCCTCGCTCAGCGAGCGCTGCGGCCACACCGTGCAGCTGGCCGTGCTGCAGGACGGCGAGGTGCTGTACCTGGACGAGCTGGCCGGCCGGGGTTCGCCCGCCCGGCCGTCCCGGATCGGGCGGCGCGCCCCGGCGACGGGTACCGCGATCGGCCGGGTGCTGCTGGCCGGCCTGCCGGACGGGGAGGCCGGCCCGGAGGCCCTGAGCGCGGAGCTGGCGGCCGTCCGCCGCCAGGGCTGGGCGGCCGAGTCGGCCGAGCACCGGGAGGCGGTGACCTGCGTGGCGGCCCCGGTGGCGGGCAGCGGCGGGCGGACCATCGCGGCCTGCGCGATCAGCGCCCCGGCGGACCGGGTGGCCCCGGTCGAGCTGGCCCGGCTGCTGCCGGAGCTGCTCTGCACCGCCGAGGCGGTCTCGCTGGCGTACGGCGGCTCGCCTACTCCTCGCTGGTGCGAGAACCGTTGCGGTGCCAGGCCCGCGGCGCGCGCCAGCCGTACTTGAGGGCGAGCATCCGCAGCACGAAGGCGGTCAGCGCTGCCGCTGTCCCGGTGACGGCGGTCAGGTGGTCCAGGCCGATGAGCAGGGCCACCAGGGCCGAGCCGACCAGGGCGGGTACCGCGTAGATCTCCCGGTCCCAGCGCAGCAGCGAGGGGATCTCGCCGGCCAGCACGTCGCGCATCACGCCGCCGCCGGCCGCCGTCACCATGCCGAGCGCCACCGAGGAGACCGCGCCGAGCCCGTAGTCGTGGGCCTTCGCCGTGCCGGTGACGCAGAAGAGGCCGAGGCCGAGTGCGTCGAGGGTCTGCACGGCGCGGTTGATCCGCTCGACCTCCGGGTGCAGGAAGAAGACCACCAGGCCGGCCACCAGCGGCGTGCTGAAGTAGCCGAGGTTGCTGAAGGCCGCCACCGGCGTGGCCCCGATGACCAGGTCGCGCATCACCCCGCCGCCCAGCGCGGTCACCTCGGCCAGCACGCAGATGCCGAAGATGTCCATGTTCTTGCGCACGGCGAGCAGCCCCCCGGAGAGGGCGAAGACGAAGATTCCGACCAGGTCCAGGGTCTGCTGCACGTCGGAGGGGAAGATCTGCGAGGTCACCGGACAACTATGGACCCCGCGGAACCCTCCCCTCCGCCTGCGTCACGCGGACGTCACGTCACGCCACCCACAGTCACCTGGCGTCACCCGGGGTCGCACGACCGCCACCCCGGGCCGCGGGAGCACCACACCGCCGCCACCCCGCCGTCACACCGCCGCGAGCGGCTTCCCGTCCCCGGGCGCGCCCTGCGGCGCGTTCTCCGGGAAGTGGCAGGCCACCTGGTGGCCGCTCTTCAGGGCGGTCAGCGGCGGCTCCTGGCTCGCGCAGACGTCCTGGGCCTTCCAGCAGCGGGTGCGGAAGCGGCAGCCGCTGGGCGGGTTGATCGGGGACGGCACGTCGCCCTTGAGCAGGATCCGCTCGCGCTGCAGCCGCTGCTTGCGGCGCGGGTCGGGCACCGGCACCGCGGACATCAGGGCGTTGGTGTACGGGTGCATCGGCGTCGTGTAGAGCGAGTCCCGGTCGGCGATCTCGACGATCTTGCCGAGGTACATCACCGCGACCCGGTCGGAGACGTGCCGGACCACCGAGAGGTCGTGCGCGATGATCAGGTAGGTGAGGCCCAGCTCGCGCTGGAGGTCGTCGAGCAGGTTGACCACCTGCGCCTGGATGGAGACGTCCAGGGCCGAGACCGGCTCGTCCGCGACGATCATCTTGGGCCGCAGGGCGAGCGCCCGGGCGATGCCGATGCGCTGGCGCTGGCCGCCGGAGAACTCGTGCGGGTAGCGGTTGTAGTGCTCGGGGCTGAGCCCGCACAGCTCCAGCAGCTCCTGGACGGCCTTCTTCACGCCGCCCTCGGTCTTCACCTTCTGCAGCCGGAACGGCGCCCCGACGATGGTGCCCACGGTGTGCCGCGGGTTCAGCGAGGAGTACGGGTCCTGGAAGATCATCTGGATGTCGCGGCGCAGCGGCCGCATCGCACCGGCGCCCAGGTGGGTGATGTCGGTGCCCTCGAACTCGATCCTCCCGCCGGTCGGCTCGTCGAGCCGGGTGACCAGTCGGCCCATGGTCGACTTGCCGCAGCCGGACTCGCCGACGACGCCCAGGGTCTCCCCGGGGTTGACCGTGAAGTCGATGCCGTCGACCGCCCGGACCGCGCCGCTCTGGCGCCGCAGCAGTCCGCTGCGGATCGGGAAGTGCCGGGTCAGACCGGTCACCCGGAGCAGCGGCTCGCGGTCGGGGGCGGGTGCCGGCGCGGGCACCTTCTTCATGGGCTGGGGGGCCGCCGCCTGAGTGTCCGTCATCGGTTCTCTCCAGAATGGTGGTACGAAACCGGGCTCACAGCCGGGGCGCGATCTCTTCGGTGAAGATGCGGTGCCGGTCGGCGGCGGCGAGGTGGCACGCCGCGTGGTGCCCGGGGGCGGCCTCGGTCAGGACGGGGACGTCGCTGGTCGAGCGCCCGCCGGTCAGCTCGGCGTACGGGCAGCGCGGGTGGAAGGCGCAGCCGGACGGCACGTTGATCAGGCTGGGCGGGGTGCCCTTGACCGGCAGCAGCCGGTCCTGGAGCTCCCGGTCGAGGCGCGGCATCGAGCCCAGCAGGCCCCAGGTGTAGGGGTGTTCGGGCGCGTCGAAGAGGGTCTCGGCGGGCCCGCGCTCGATGCACTTGCCGCCGTACATGACGAGGATGTCGTCGGCGAGCTCGGCGACCACCCCGAGGTCGTGGGTGATGATGATGACGGCCGAGCCGAACTCCTGCTGGAGGTCGCGGATGAGGTCCAGGATCTGCGCCTGGACGGTGACGTCCAGCGCGGTGGTGGGCTCGTCGGCGATCAGCAGCGAGGGGTCGTTGACCAGCGCCATGGCGATCATGGCGCGCTGGCGCATGCCGCCGGAGAACTGGTGCGGGTAGTCGTCGACCCGGCGGTCGGGCTGCGGGATGCCGACCCGGTCGAGCATCTCGATCGCGCGGGCCCGGGCCTGCTTCTTGGTGGCCTGCGGGTGGTGCACCCGGTAGGCCTCGACGATCTGCGCCCCGACGGAGTAGTACGGGTGCATCGCGGTGAGCGGGTCCTGGAAGATCATCGCCAGCTGGCGGCCGCGCAGTTGCCGGACCCGCTCGGGGCCGGCCGCGATGAGCTCCTCGCCGTCCAGGTGGATCTCGCCGCTGATCCGGGCCCGCTTGGAGCGGTGCAGGCCCATGATGCCGAGCGAGGTGACGGACTTGCCGGAGCCGGACTCGCCGACGATGCCGAGCGTCCTGCCCTTGTGCAGGTCGAAGCTGACCCCGTCGACCGAGCGGACCAGGCCGTCGTCGGTGTCGAAGTGGATCCGCAGGTCCCGTACGGAGAGGAACGGGTCCCCCGCCGGGGCGGCCACGGGCGCCGGGGTCTTCTGGAGCTCGGTCACGACAGCCTCACCCGGGGGTCGACAGCGGCGTACAGGAGGTCGACCACGAGGTTGCAGACGACGATGAAGCAGGCGGCGAGCAGGGTGACGCCGAGGATCTTCGGCAGGTCGTTGTCGGCGATCGCGGAGACCGCGAAGGCGCCGACACCCTGGAGCGAGAACACCTGTTCGGTGATCAGGGCGCCGCCGAGCAGCAGGCCGAGGTCCATGCCGAAGATGGTGACGACCGGGGTGAGCGCGGAGCGCAGCCCGTGCCGCACGACCACCTTGCGTTCGACCAGGCCCTTGGCCCGGGCGGTGCGGATGTAGTCCTCGCTCATCGTCTCCAGCATTCCGGCGCGGGTGAGCCGGGCGTAGAGGGCGGAGTAGAGGAAGGCCAGCGAGATCCACGGGAGGATCAGGTTGCGGGCCCACATCAGCGGGTCGTCGGTGAAGTTGACGTACTGGAGGTTGTCCAGGATCGGCCACTCGTAGCTGAAGAGCGTGAGCAGCAGCGCGCCGGTGAAGAAGACCGGCAGCGAGACGCCGGCCAGCGCGATGCCCATGGAGAGCCGGTCGAAGATCGACTTCGGCTTGAGCGCGGAGACCACGCCGGTGGCGACGCCGGAGACCAGCCACAGCACCGCGGCACCGGTGGCCAGCGACAGCGTGATCGGGATGCGCTTGGTCAGCTCGGGCCAGACCTCCAGGTGGTTCTTGAAGGAGTAGCCGAAGCAGGGCACGTGGCAGGTGGCGGCGTCCGGGCCGAACTTGTACTCGGCCCCGCTGACCAGCGCCTTCAGGAAGCGCCCGTACTGGACGTAGATCGGCTGGTCGAAGCCGAGGTTCTTCTTGATCGCCGCGATCGCCTCGGGGGACGGGTTCTTCCCGATGTACTGCGTGGCCAGCTGGTCGGTCGTCTCGCCGGCCAGGCGCGGCAGCAGGAAGAAGATCGCGAAGGTGACCGCGCTGACCACCAGCAGCAGCACCACGGCCGCGAGCGTCCTGCGGAGGATGTAGGCAAACACAGTTGGGCGGCTCCGGCGGCCCGCCGTCGTCCGGGATCTTCCGGACGGCGGCGGGCGCCGCTGCCTTCACCTGCCTTCAGGGATACGGAGCCAGGCTCTTACTTGGTCGTACCGATGTTCAGGTAGTCGTACTCGCCCGAGAAGGCCGAGGTGGAAACGACGTTGGTGGCGGTGTCCGAGCGGTACAGGAACACCTTGAAGTAGGTCAGCGGGACGTAGACCGCGCTCTCCATGACCTTCTTGTCGATCTCCGCGTAGATCTTCTCGCGGGCCGCCTTGTCGGTGTTGACCGCGGCGTCGTCGATCAGCTTGTTGATCGCGGGGTCGTTCAGCGAGGCCAGGTTGTTGTTGCCGGCCTCCTTGATGGCGCGGCCGTCGACGATCTGCTGCAGGAAGCCGTAGCCGGTCGGCCAGTCGGCGCCCCACTGCATCATCATCAGGCCGATGTTCTTCTCCTTGTTCTTCGCCGGCACGCCGACGTTGTCGGAGAGGTACTTGCCCTGCGGGAACTGCTGGATCTCGGCGTTGATGCCGACCTTCTTCAGCGCGGCCTGGATCGAGGTCGCGGCGGCGATCTCGGTGGCGCGCTCGGTACGGGCGGACAGGACGGTGGAGAAGCCCTCCGGCTTGCCACAGGCCTTGAGGGCCTCCTTGGCCTTGGCCTCGTCGCCCTTGTTGTCCTTGGTCTCGTACAGGTTGGTGTCCTGGTGGCCCGGGATGTCCGCCGGGAGCACCGAGTTGGCGATCTGGCCGCGGATCGGGCCGCCGATCGCGGTCTGCACCGAGACCTTGTCGATCGCGTACTGGACGGCCTTGCGGCAGTCGACGTTGTCGAACGGCGCGACGTGGCTGTCGATCGCGGTGTAGACCAGGCGGCCGCCGTACGCGTTGTCGGTCTTGGCCTTGAGCTTCGGGTTCTGCAGGATCTGCGCCTGGGTCTGCGGGTCGACACCGCCGCCGACGAGGTCCACCTGGGCGTTGCCGGCCAGCAGGTCCTTGTCGATGGTGGACTGCTCGATGTTCATCTTGAGCAGGATCTTGTCCGCGAGCTGCTTGCGGATCGGGTCGGTCTTCGCGTCCCAGTTGGTGTTCGGCACCAGCGTGAGCTGCTTGCCGTCCTCGTAGGACTCGAACTTGTACGAGCCCGAGGCGATCGGGTGCTTGACGTAGTCGGCGCCCTTGTCCTTGTCCTTCGGGACCGGGACGGTCTGCGGGGCGGAGACCAGGTAGTCGAAGTCCGCGAAGGCGTGCTTCAGGTGGAAGACGACGGTCAGGTCGTCCGGCGTCTCGATCGACTTCAGGTCGCCGGTCGCGTCCTTGTACGGACCCGCGTACGGGGTCTCGTTGTCGACCAGCAGCTCCTTGAAGTACGTCGGGCCGTTGGAGAACACGTCGGGCGCCCAGTTGGAGCGCTCCACCGCGTACTTGACGTCCTTGGACGTGATCGCGCTGCCGTCCTCGTACTTCAGGCCCGCGCGCAGCTTGTACGTCCAGGTCAGGCCGTCCGCGCTGGGCTTGCCCATCGACTCGGCGAGGTCCGGGACCAGCTTGTTGCCCTCGTCGCCGGGGCCCGGCGCGAAGGTGGTCAGCGGACGCCCGTACAGACGCGAGAAGTTGTAGATGTACGCGTAGTACGTGTTGCCGGGGTCGAGCGAGTCCGGCGTGCCCTTCATCTCGTAGGTGACCGTCCCGCCCTTCTTGTCCGAGGCGTTGACGATGCCCTTGGTGGCTGCGTCGGCGCCGCCGGCGGAGGCGGCGGAGGAGGACGAGTTGCTGTCCCCGCTCTTGGACGAGCTGGACGAACAGCCGGTGACGACCAGGACAGTGGCGGCGGCCACTGCGGTCAGCGCGACGGTACGGGACCTGCGCATGGTGGGATCAACCCCTTGAGGAGTGGTGGCGGATCGGAGGGTCCTGACCGGAGGTCAGTTGCTCTTGGGATCGAGGGCGTCACGCAGCCCGTCGCCGAGCAGGTTGAAGGCGAGCACCGTGAGGAAGATCGCCATACCGGGGACCACCATGTACTGGGGGTCCACCTGGTAGTACTTGATCGCGTCGTTGAGCATCCCGCCCCAGGAGGCCTGCGGGGCCTGGATGCCGACGCCGAGGAAGGAGAGGCCCGCCTCGAAGAGGATGTTGGTCGGGATCAGCAGGGTCGAGTAGACCAGGATCGGACCGACCAGGTTGGGCAGCAGCTCCTTGAACAGGATGAACGGGCCGCGGGCACCCAGGCTGCGTGCGGCGTAGACGAACTCCCGCTCACGCAGCGAGAGGGTCTGTCCGCGCACGATCCGGCCCATGTAGGGCCAGTTGAAGAAGCCGATCACGAAGATCAGCACACCGATGTGCAGCGGGAGGCCGTGCAGTCCGAAGGCGCCGCCCTGCAGCGAGGCGGAGATCGCGATGGCGAAGAGCAGCAGCGGGAACGCCAGGAAGACGTCCATCACCCGGCTGATCAGGTTGTCCACCCAGCCGCCGTAGTAGCCGGCCATCACGCCGAGCACGGTGCCGAGGGTGTTGGAGAGCAGCGTCGCGCCGAAGGCGACGAGCAGGGAGACCCAGGAGCCCTCGATGATCCGGGAGAGCAGGTCACGGCCCTGCAGCGGGTCCACGCCGAGCGGGTGGTCCGCGCTCATCCCGCCCCAGTCGCCCATCGGCAGGCCGCCGAGGTTGGCGTCCAGCAGGTCCTGGTTGAGTGCGTCGGGGTCCAGGTCGAAGAGCGACTCGATCGGCCTGGCCAGCACGGCGAGCACGATCAGCAGGATCACCACGATGCCGCCGGCGACGGCGGCCTTGTCCCGCTTGAAGCGGATCCAGGCGATCTGGCCGAGCGAACGGCCCTCGATCTTCTTGGCCGGGATCGCGGCGGCTGCTGCCCCCGGTTCGGTTCCGGCGGTCTTGATGGGTGCGGTCATGGTCAGTTCGGTCCCCTCGCCGACGGTGGCCGGCCCACGGGTGCCGGTCGCCGGTTCGGCGGTACGGCTGGTGCGGACGTGCGGAGGTGCAGATGCGGAGGTGCAGGTGCGAGTACGGGTTGTTCACAGCGGTACGGCGTGCTGGGTACGGCGTGCTGGGTACTGCGGCCGCGCGGGATGGGCGTCACGAGGCTCAAGCGGTCCGCCTGCGCGTTCACCTTCGTGGGGCTGCAAGTACGCGCGGTGCGTTGCGCAGAACTCTCTGCCATCCGAACTGGCTTGCGCCAGCCCTGACAACCGAGAGAAACGCAACTGTGATCTGTCGGCATGCACCTCCTGATCTCCGGTATATCCCTCTTCACACAGCTGTTACATGCATGTCAAGAGGGAGGACGGTACCGACTGGAAAATCGTCCGGAAAAACGCGGAAGCCGATCCGACATGTCGTCAGATCGGCTTCTCCGATGGGATTACAGCCCTATCGGCCTGGATATCCCGGCCAGGGCTGCTGCTGCTGCGGCGGCTGCTGGCCCGGCCAGCCCGGGCCGGGCGGCTGGGTGCCGTAGCCGTAGCCCGGCCCCGCCTGCGAGGCGTACGGCGGCGGCGGCACCGGCGGGTAGGGAGCCTGCGGGTGGCCCTGTACGGGCGCCTCACGGTCGTAGAACGGCCGCGCGTTGGCCCGCATCCAGAGCGCCACCGGGTCGTACTCGTCCCCCATCGCCACCGTCGAGACCGCCAGCCCCTCCGGGGCCACCGCGATCGCCCGCTGCATCAGCGCCCGGACGGCCTCCACGGTCGGGGGCGAACTCTCGTACAGCTCAAGACCGATGGCCAGGTACGGTTCGCCCACGGACGGCTGCACCCAGGCCCGGCGCAGCGCCTTGACCGCGCGCACCTCGCCCGCCTGCCGCTCCAGCAGCGCGAAGAACTGCTGGGCCGGCACCTGCGGTTCACTCAGCCTCAGCGGCCCGGCCGGCAGCCGGTCCAGACCCGCCGCGATCCGCCGCAGGTCCGCCCAGGGCACCCCGACCCCGCCGCCCGGCGCGTGCGGATTCAGCCACAGGCCCCAGCGGGTGCGGTACAGCGAGGCGGCGATCTCCCGGCCGGAGATCACCTCGTGCGCCCGCGCCCAGCCGGACGCGGCCAGCTGCTCGGGCGAGGTGACGGCCGGCGCGTAGCCGTGGCCGCTGATCTCCATGTTCCCGTACTGGGCGTCCTGGCTGCCGGGTGTGCCGTGCCAGAGCAGCATCCAGACCTGGCCCGCGGCGAGCGCCTGGAGCAGCGCCTCGTACGCCTCGTAGCGCTCCGGCCCGACCTCGCGCAGGGCACGCTCCAGCGCACCCGGATCCGCGCCGGGGCGCCCGGCGGAGGACTGGCCCCAGGGCCCCGGTGCACCGCCCGCTACCGCTCCCGCACTCATGCGCCCACCTCGCTGCGCCTCTTCTTCTCTCACCTGCCGCCGGCCCGGCGGGTGTCTGCACGCACCCTATGGGGCGCCACCGACCGCCGCCACGCCGACGTGCCTACAAGGGGCCCTCCTCCCCCGTGGCGGGTGAGGAGGGACGCGTCACATCCGGGTGTAGAACGGCTGGACCCGGTTGAGGAACCACTCGACGACGGGATCGTCCGCGAGGTCGAGCAGTACGAGGTGGACGCCCCCGGGCAGCGGCGCGGTTCCCAGCGCCCGGCCCAGCGCCTCGTTCACGGCCGCCGGGGAGACCGGGGCGCCCTGGTCCAGCTGGACGCCGATGAACATCACGGTCGGCTCGCCCTCGACGCTGGCCAGCGCGCGGCGGGCGGTCAGCACTCCGGGCAGGGCGGCCAGCTCGGCCCGGCAGACCGCCAGGAAGGCCTCCGGGTCCTCGCCCGGCACCGGCTCGCGCAGCGCCACCCGGCCGCCGGTCGGCCCGTCCTGGGCGTCCCAGCGGTCCTCGCGCGGGCCCCGCCGCAGCTCGGCCACGCCCTGCGGCGGCACCGGGATGCCGACCGGCGCCTCGGGGTTCACCGCGATGCCCACGCCGAGCGGCAGGCCCCGGGCGAACTCCCAGACCGGAGCGACCGCGAAGGCCATCCCGGGCGCCTGCTGCAGGAACACCTCCTGCGAGGAGAACACCGGCACGTAGGGGTCGCCGGCCAGCTCGATCGTCGGCAGGTCCAGCGCCCGGCCCTGCGGGTCGGCCCCGGACGGCAGCGGGATCCACACCTGGCTGCGGGCGAGCACCTCGAACACCCGGGGGGTCGCACCCGGCTCGCCGAGCGCGGCACTGAGCACCTGCTCCAGCTCGTTGGCCGGCCATCCGCCGCCCTGCGGGGCCGCCTCCGGGCCGCCCCACCCCTGCTGCTGCTCCACCGGGTACCCCATGCGCCCTGTACCGCCCTACTGGCTCGTCGACGCGTGCAGCCTAGCGCCCCGCGAGCGAGCCGAAGGGGCGCGCCGGTGCCGAGAGCGAAGAGCGACAAGCGACCGACGAAGGAGGGAGTGCCGCAGCGATGAGCGTCGGCGCCGGGTCCGAGCGCCCCGGAGGCGAGCCGAGCGGCAGACAGTGGGGCCCCACCCCCTCTCCCCTCCGGGGCACAGACGTGCCATGATGTGCGCGTCTCCGCGTGTTTCCCGCCGGAGGCCCCTAACTCCATACCGGCCGCTCGAACCCGCGCGGGAGAGCCCGGAGTACCCCGAGAGGCGGTACAGCCGGCGCCGAAGGAGCAAGTCCTCCCCGGAATCTCTCAGGCACCCCTACCGCACGGGTTAGGCACATCTGGAAAGCGGAACACGGCCCTGCCGTGCTCCCACCCACGGTGCAAGCCGCCATGCTGTCCTGTTAGCTGTAAGAGCTGCGGGCACGTGGGCGGTGAAGCTCTCAGGTTCGACGACAGATGGGGAGGCCCTGCCGCCGCATGCCCGCGCGCAGGCCGTGCCCCCGAGCGGGACCGGTCCGGCATGCGCACCCCTGAGTGCCCAGACCGAGGAGTTCCAGGCCATGTCGTCCCTCCGCCTCACCGCGCTCGACGCGCTGCACCGCGCCCTCGGCGCGACGATGACCGACTTCGCCGGCTGGGACATGCCGCTGCGCTACGGCAGCGAGCGCGAGGAGCACCTCGCCGTCCGCACCAAGGCCGGTCTGTTCGACCTCTCCCACATGGGCGAGATCACCATCACCGGCCCGCAGGCCGGCGAGATGCTGGACCACGCGCTGGTCGGCTTCGTCTCCGCGCTCGGCGTGCTGCGCGCCCGCTACACCATGATCTGCGCCGAGGACGGCGGCATCCTGGACGACCTGATCGTCTACCGCCTGCGCGAGGACGCCTTCCTGGTCGTCGCCAACGCCTCCAACGCCCAGCTGGTCCTGGACGAGCTGATCGCCCGCGCCAAGGGCTTCGACGCCGTCGTCACCGACGACCGCGACACCTACTCGCTGGTCGCGGTCCAGGGCCCCGAGGCCACCGCGATCCTGGCCGCCACCACCGACGCCGACCTGGCCGGCCTCAAGTACTACGCGATCCTCCCGGCCCGGGTGGCCGGCCGCGAGGTGCTGCTGGCCCGCACCGGCTACACCGGCGAGGACGGCTTCGAGATCTTCTGCGCCCCCGGCGACGCCGAGCAGATCTGGACGGCGCTGACCGAGGCCGGCTCGGACCGCGGCCTGATCGCCTGCGGCTTGTCCTGCCGCGACACGCTGCGCCTGGAGGCGGGCATGCCGCTGTACGGGCACGAGCTCTCCACCGAGCTGACCCCGTTCGACGCGGGTCTGGGCCGGGTGGTGCGCTTCGACAAGACCACCAACGAGGGCGCGTTCATCGGCCGCAAGGCGCTGGAGAAGGCCGCCGCCGAGGCCGAGGCCAACCCGCCGCGGGTGCTGGTCGGCCTGGTCTCCGAGGGCAAGCGCGTCCCGCGCGCCGAGTACACCGTGGTCTCCGCGGACGGCGAGCCGATCGGCCGGATCACCTCCGGCGCGCCCTCCCCCACCCTGGGCAAGCCGATCGCGATCGCCTACGTGGACGCGGCGCACGCCGCCCCGGGCACCACCGTCGCGGTGGACGTGCGCGGCCGGCACGAGCCGGTCCAGGTCGTGGCGCTGCCGTTCTACAAGCGCGCCCGCTGATCCGACCGGCGCGTCCGCCGGGGCGTGCTTCCCGGCCCGCCCGTTTCCACAGATCATCGTCGAAGCCGTCCGCCCGGCGGCCCGCTTCGCCGTACCCGCTTCCCATCCTGGAGAATGACGCCATGAGCAACCCCCAGCACCTGCAGTACACCAAGGAGCACGAGTGGCTGACCGCCGCCGAGGACGGTGTCTCGACGATCGGCATCACCAAGCACGCGGCCGACGCCCTCGGTGACATCGTCTACGTGCAGCTCCCCGAGGTCGGCGAGACGGTGACCGCGGGTGAGACCTGTGGCGAGCTCGAGTCCACCAAGTCGGTCAGCGACCTGTACTCGCCGGTCACCGGTGAGGTCGTCGAGGCCAACCAGGCCGTGCTCGACGACTTCGCCCTGGTCAACAGTGACCCCTTCGAGGGCGGCTGGCTGTTCAAGGTGCGCGTCGAGGCGACCGACGAGCTGCTGAGCGCCGACGAGTACGACGCCATCATCAACCCGGCCTGAGCCACCGCCGGGGCGGCCGCAGCGCGGCGGCCGCCCCGCACCGCCGGCCCGCCCTCCCTCCTCCCCTGGGAAGACCACACCATGACGGTTCTGAACCAGTCCCTGCACGCTCTCGACCCCGAGATCGCCGCCGCGGTCGACGCCGAGCTGCACCGCCAGCAGACCACCCTGGAAATGATCGCCTCCGAGAACTTCGCCCCGGTGGCGGTCATGGAGGCCCAGGGCTCGGTGCTGACCAACAAGTACGCCGAGGGCTACCCCGGCCGCCGCTACTACGGCGGCTGTGAGCACGTCGACGTGGCCGAGCAGATCGCCATCGACCGGATCAAGGCCCTGTTCGGCGCCGAGTACGCCAACGTCCAGCCGCACTCCGGCGCGCAGGCCAACGCCGCCGCGATGTTCGCGCTGATCCAGCCGGGCGACACCATCCTGGGCCTGAGCCTGGCCCACGGCGGCCACCTGACCCACGGCATGAAGATCAACTTCTCCGGCAAGCTCTACAACGTGGCCGCGTACCACGTCGACGAGAAGACCAACCGGGTCGACATGGACGAGGTCGAGCGCCTCGCCAAGGAGCACCAGCCGAAGCTGATCATCGCCGGCTGGTCCGCCTACCCGCGCCAGCTCGACTTCGCCGCGTTCCGCCGGATCGCCGACGAGGTCGGCGCCCTGCTGATGGTCGACATGGCGCACTTCGCCGGTCTGGTCGCCGCCGGTCTGCACCCCAACCCGGTGCCGTACGCGGACGTGGTCACCACCACCACCCACAAGACCCTGGGCGGCCCGCGCGGCGGCGTCATCCTCGCCAAGGCCGAGTACGCCAAGAAGATCAACTCCGCGGTCTTCCCCGGCCAGCAGGGCGGCCCGCTGGAGCACGTGATCGCCGCCAAGGCCGTGGCCTTCAAGGTCGCCGCCTCGGAGGAGTTCAAGGAGCGCCAGCAGCGCACCCTGGACGGCGCCCGGATCCTGGCCGAGCGCCTGCTGCAGGCCGACGTCGCCGAGGCCGGCGCCTCGGTGCTGTCCGGCGGCACCGACGTCCACCTCGTCCTGGTCGACCTGCGCAACAGCGAGCTGGACGGCCAGCAGGCCGAGGACCGCCTCCACGAGGTCGGCATCACGGTCAACCGCAACGCCATCCCGAACGACCCGCGCCCGCCGATGGTCACCTCCGGCCTGCGGATCGGCACCCCGGCCCTCGCCACCCGCGGCTTCCAGGCCGAGGACTTCCGCGAGGTCGCCGACGTCATCGCCGAGGCCCTCAAGCCGGCCTTCGACGAGACCGTCGCCGCCGCGCTGAAGGCCCGGGTCTCCGCGCTCGCCGCGAAGTACCCGCTCTACCCGAACCTGTAGTTCGGCCACAGGTGACCGGGCTCACCCCGCCGGGCCACCTGGGATTCCGGGGCACCGCGCACACTGGACAGTGCGCGCGGTGCCCCGATCCGTGTCCACCCCGCTTGTCCTTCCACGAGACCAGACAAGGACGTCCCCCGTGGCCATCAGCGTCTTCGACCTCTTCTCCATCGGCATCGGCCCCTCGAGCTCCCACACCGTCGGCCCGATGCGCGCCGCCCGGATGTTCGCCCGTCGGCTGAAGTCGGAGGGCCTGCTGACCGGGGTCACCGCCGTCCGCGCCGAGCTGTTCGGCTCGCTCGGCGCCACCGGCCACGGCCACGGCACCCCGAAGGCCGTCCTGCTGGGCCTGGAGAACAACTCGCCGCGCACGGTCGACGTCGACCAGGCCGACGTGGACGTCGAGCGGATCACCGCCGAGAAGCGCCTGCGGCTGCTGGGCACCCACGCCATCGACTTCGACCCCGACACCCAGCTGATCCTGCACCGCCGCCGCTCGCTGCCGTACCACGCCAACGGCATGACCATCTGGGCGTTCGGCGCCGACGGCTCGACGCTGCTGGAGAAGACCTACTACTCGGTCGGCGGCGGCTTCGTGGTGGACGAGGACGCGCTGGGCGCGGACCGGGTCAAGCCCGACGACACCGCCCTGAAGTACCCCTTCCGCACCGGCGACGAGCTGCTGCGGCTCAGCCGGGAGACCGGCCTGTCCATCTCCGGCCTGATGCTGGAGAACGAGAAGGCCTGGCGCTCCGAGGAGGAGATCCGGACCGGCCTGCTGGAGATCTGGCGGGTCATGCAGGAGTGCGTCCGGGCCGGCATGTCCCGCGAGGGCATCCTCCCCGGCGGCCTGAAGGTGCGCCGCCGGGCGGCCTCGGGCGCCCGCGCCCTGCGCGCGGAGGGCATCGGCCCGGCCAACGCCATGGAGTGGGTCACCCTCTACGCGATGGCCGTCAACGAGGAGAACGCCTCTGGCCGCCGCGTGGTCACCGCCCCCACCAACGGCGCGGCCGGCATCATCCCCGCCGTCCTGCACTACTACCTGAACTTCATCCCGGGCGCCGACGACGACGGCATCGTCCGCTTCCTGCTCGCCGCCGGGGCGATCGGCATGCTCTTCAAGGAGAACGCCTCCATCTCCGGCGCCGAGGTCGGCTGCCAGGGCGAGGTCGGCTCCGCCTGCTCGATGGCCGCGGGCGGCCTCGCCGAGGTCCTCGGCGGCAGCCCCGAGCAGGTCGAGAACGCCGCCGAGATCGGCATCGAGCACAACCTCGGCCTCACCTGCGACCCGGTCGGCGGCCTGGTCCAGATCCCCTGCATCGAGCGCAACGGCATGGCCTCCGTGAAGGCCGTCACCGCCGCCCGGATGGCCCTGCGCGGCGACGGCCGCCACCACGTCTCCCTCGACAAGGCGATCAAGACCATGAAGGAGACCGGCGCCGACATGAAGATCAAGTACAAGGAGACCTCACGCGGCGGCCTCGCCGTCAACGTCATCGAGTGCTGACCCGGCCGACGCCGTGCGCCTGAGCCCCCGGACGGGATTCCGTCCGGGGGCTCAGGCGTTGCGGCGGGCGGACTCGTTCTCCTGGGCCAGGCGGCGCAGGGCGAGCAGGGCGGGCTCCATCAGGACGGTGAGCAGCAGGGCGCGCTCGGCCTGGGCGAGCAGGTCGTCGGAGGGGTGGATCTGGTCGAGGTCGAGGACGGCGGTGCGCTCGGCGAGTTCGGCGTAGGGCAGCAGGGTGTGCCAGTCGATCGGCTCGCCCAGGGAGCGGAGGGTCTCCAGGGTCTCGGCCAGGACGGCGCGGGCGGGGGCGTGCGGCGAGACGTCCCAGCCCAGCTCGGCGACCAGGGCGTCCACGTCGGCGCCGCCGGGGACGGCGGGCGGCTCCTCGCCCTCGCCCACCGGCCGGGCGCCGAGGACGAGGCCGAGCACCTGGTGCTGCTCGCCCTGGTGGGCGGAGACGGCTCCCAGCACCTCCCTGGTGGCGCTCACGCTGAGCCCCCGGACCCCGATCAGCGCCCGGACCAGCCGGAGCCGGCGCAGGTGCGCCTCGTCGTACTCGGCCTGGGTGGCGGCCGTGGCACGGCCCGGCTGGAGCAGCCCCTCCCGCAGGTAGTACTTGATGGTCGCGATCGGCACCCCGCTCTGGCGGCTCAACTCGGAGATTCGCACGGCATCCCTGCTTTCGGAATCGGACTGACCTGTGGACTGGCCATTGGATACCCCTACTGTCTAACATAGATAGTGCCACTACCCAGTAAGTCCGACCTCGCCACGGAGGCGTATCAGCCATGCCCACGCTCCCCTGGACCACCCCGAATCCGGCCACTGCGGGCACCGAGGCCCTCGTCATGGCCTCCCGCTTCGAGCTCCACTCGCTCAGGGACGTCCCGCGCTTCTTCCTGAAGTCGCTCGCCGTCTGGCGCCAGCTGCGCACCGCCCCCGGCGCGCTCGGCGGCTCGCTGATCGCCCAGCCGCTGAAGCGCACCTTCTACACGCTCTCCGCCTGGGAGAGCCGCGAGACCCTGAACGCCTTCGCCGGCGCCCAGCCGCACCGCTCGACCATGACCAGCCTGCGGTCGACGATGAAGACCTCCACCTTCACCTTCTGGGAGGTCCCGGTCGAGCAGCTCCCGATCCCCTGGGCGGAGGCCCGGACCAGACTCGCCCGCGCCGCGTCCGAGAAGGCCGCGTCCGAGCAGGCCGCCACCCAGGACGCGCCGAGACCGGCCTGACCGGCCGGACGCGCGGGCACGGCCGGTCCGACGGCGGCGGCGTTCGGGCCGGACCGGCCCGGTACGGTGACCCCATGGCTGTCGATCACGCGCACAACTCCCTTCCGCCGAGCGGCAATGCGCTCCTCCACGACACCTCGCGGCCGTTCGCGGAGCGGCTCGGCCGACTGGTCCGCGCCTGGGCGGAGTCCGGCCAGGAGGCGGACTGGCTGGTGAACGGCCGCGCCTACTTCGCCCTGTGGTGCTGGCACCTGACGGACGCCCGCCGAGCCGGACGGTACGACGAGGAGACGACCGCCTACCTCCGCGGCGCCCACGCGGCGAACGGCGGCGCACCCGGCTGGGACGCCCTGCTCCGCCGGCGGGACTTCTGCTCCTGCCACGGCGAGCAGTGGCGGTTGGAGAACATCTCGATCTGCCTCGGCTGCATGGACCACGTCTGCTACCAGCTCGGCGGCCGCTGCCCCTGCGGCCGCACGGAGGTCGTCGGCTGAGCCCGGCGCGCCACCGGGACCTCGTGGCACGCCCGGCCGTCGCCAGGCGCCCGCCCGAAAAATAGTAGCCATGGACATAGTAGCCATGTACTGTATTCACCATGAGCAAGGGTTCACCGGGTCCCACGCCCGGCTTCCTGGTATGGCGACTCGCCAACAAGTGGCGCGTCGCAGTCGACCGCGCGCTGGCCCCGCTGGGCCTCACCCACGCGCAGTACTCGCTGGTCGCGTCGCTGCACGGCATGCAGCGCGCCGGCGAGCGGCCCAGTCAACGCCGACTCGCCGACCACACCGGGCTGGAGGCGCTGTACGTCTCGAAGCTGGCGCGCGCCCTGGAGTCGGCCGGCCTGATCGAGCGCACCCGCGACCCCCGCGACCCCCGCGCCGTACAGCTCGCCCTCACCGAGCAGGGCCAGGCCGTCACCCGGCAGGCCGTCGCGGCGGTCCAGGAGCTGCTCCAACAGCTGACGGAGCCGCTCGGCGGCCTGGACGCCCCGCGGACGCACGCCTTCACCGCCGAGCTGACGGCCCTGCTCGACGTACCTCTCGCTCCATCCCTACCGCCCGACGAGAGCACTCAGGGGACAACACCGTGACCACCACCGGCACAGCCACCACCAGCACAGTCACCGGCACCGCACCCACCGGCACCGCCCCGCTCGCCGACGCCCGCGCGCTCGGCCTGGCCCACTACGCCGCCCGCGCCGTCCTGGAGCACGTCCTGGCCCGGCACGGCCTCACCTTCCAGGAGCAGGTCGCCCTGCGCGCCGCCGTCACCGCCGAGGCCCCGCAGACGCCGGACGACCTCGTCGCCCAGGTCCAGCGCTCCCTCAAGGCCGATCCGGCCGACCTGCACGCCACCCTCGACGGTCTGCTGGTCAAGGAGCTGCTCGTCGCGGACGGCGCGAGCCTGCGCCCCACGGACGCCGGGCGCGAGCTGCTCGCCGCCGTCGGCGCGCAGACGGCACCCGTCTCCGCCCGCATCTGGGGCGGGATACCCGAGGAGGACCTGGCCGCCGCCGGCCGCGTCCTCGCCCTGGTCACCGGGCGCGCCGACGCGGAGCTCGCGGCGCTGACCGCCTGATCGCCTGATCACCACGGGAGCAGGAGCACGGGAGCAGGAAGTCGGACAGGCCGACTTCCTACTCCCCGGACTTCTTCGGTGCCACCCAGATCTCACCGGGAAGCGGGCGGTCGGCCGGGACCGGTTCGCCGTAGCCGCTGAGGGTGAAGGTGCCGGACGGCTCGCGACCGGAGGAGTCGAACTCCACCTTCAAGGGGTAGGGAGTGCCCTCCGCCGCCACCGAGACCTTCGTGATCCCGGACAGTCCCGCCGAACGCAGCACGACCACCGGGGTCCCGCCGACCGTGCCGGTCGCGATCCGGGTGACCTTGAGGGTCTTCGTGGTGGGCGACTCGCTGCGGATCAGGTCGGCGACGAACTGGGCGGAGCACCGCGCGCGCCACTCCTTCAGCACGGCCTCGTCGTCCGGCTGCCACTTCGACATCAGGGCGAACACCTCCTCGCGGTCCTCGGGAGGGGTGTGGCTCCTGGTGTCCGAGTCGTACTCCAGCCAGGCCCGGTCCGGGTGCGACCAGCCCTCCTCACCCACCTTGCGGAAGAGGAAGGAGCCGTGCTCGACCCTGGACTCGCCGACACAGTTGTCCTGCTGGTCGAAGGAGACGCGGTAGCCCGGGTTCGTCGTCCGGCTCGGCTGCTCGGCGAGCAGCGTGACCGAGGGGGCTCCGAGCAGCGCCTCCCGGGCCTTCTTGGCGAGTTCGAGCGCCACGGCGTCCTCGCTGGGCGAGGCCGTGACGCTCGGGGTTGCCGGGGCTTCCGGGGGCGGACTCTTCTCGGCGGCACCGCACGCCACCAGTGCCACCATCGCCACGGCGGCCAGACCGGCCGACAGGACTCCCGAAGTCCGCACGCTTCCACCCCTGTTCGATCCGGAGCCTTCACTGTCCCATACAGGGAATGGAGTGGCCGACGGGCGTCTACAGCTTCAGCTGGAACCAGACGGTCTTGCCGATGTAGCCATCACCGCGGAGGTGGGCGCCCCAGGAGTCGGCGAGGGCGGTGACGAGTTCGAGCCCGCGGCCGCTCTCGTCGTCGGGGGCGGACCGGCGGGGCTGGGGGAGGTCCTCGCTGGCGTCGGTGACCTCGACCCGGAGGAGCGCCGGGTCGAGCAGCAGACAGCGGACCCCGACGAGGCGGTCCCGCGGGGCGCGGGCGTGACGGCAGGCGTTGGTGACCAGTTCGCTGAGGAGGAGCATCGCGATCTCGGTGGCCTCGTCGGGGACGTGCCACAGGAAGGCCTGCCGAAGCAGCTGGACGCGCGCCCGGCCGGCACTGCGGGGGTGGCGGGGGAACATCCACTCGATGTCGACAGGCTGAGTGATCATCAGGATCCTTGGGGGCATGGGGTCTTACGGCGTCACTCACAGGGGCGGAGTTCGGCCAATTCACGTTCCAAGAGTCGACATCCGGGCATAGCCTCGGGAGTTGCAACCGAGGTACAGCGGCGAAATGTCTCGCCAGCCGACCAGCACGGGAACGGGGGTCCGGGGATGAGCGCGCCCGCGCAGCAGCCGATGGCTTGGAAGTACTGCGGCGATCAGATCAAGCGGTGGCGCGATCAAGCCGGTGTGACACGAGAGCAGTTGAGCGAGGCCGCCAACTACGACATCGAGAGCGTTCGATCGATGGAGGCGGGAAGGCGGAAACCGTCGTTCAAGCTGCTGTCGACGGCTGATGAACTGTGCAACGCCCGGGGCATGCTGCTGGGCGCACAGGACTTCCTGAAGCCGGAGAAGTTCCCGTCCTACTCGAAGGGCTTCACGCAGGCCGAGAGCGAAGCCATCGCCCTCCACGCGTACGCCTCGCTGGTGATTCCAGGCTTGCTACAAACCGAGGAGTACGCCCGAGAGTTGATCAGCAGCGCATACCCACCCCTGGATGATGAGACGGTGGAAGTCCGCGTCGCCGGTCGGATGCAACGGCAGGAGCGGCTGAGGAAGTCACCCACGACGACATACGGCTTCGTGATCTACGAAGCCGCATTCCGAGCCATCGTCGGCAGTGCAGGTGCCATGAAGCGCCAGCTGGATCACATGCTCGACGTCGGCAATCTGCGCAACATCTCAATTCAGGTCCTGCCCATCGACCGTGCGGCCCGAGCGGCACTCGACGGGCCGATGGTTCTCCTGGAGACCCCGGATCACGAGCAGATCGCCTACGTCGAGGGGCAGTACACGGGGATCCTCTACGCCGACGCCGAACGCGTGAACATCCTCGCGCAGCGCCATGGCATGATCCGCATGCAGGCCCTCAGCGTTGAGGAGTCTGTAGCGTTCATCAGAAGAACGGCGGAGGAGCTATGAGCACCGGACTCGGTTGGTTCAAGTCCAGCTACAGCAACAGCGACGGCGGGGACTGCGTCGAGGTCGCCGCCTCCCCCCACTCCGTCCACGTCCGGGACTCCAAGGACAAGGCCGGGCCGCAGCTCTCCTTCTCCCCCGCCGCCTGGGGTGACTTCCTCGCCTTCGCGGCCGAAGCTCAGGTGTCGGCGGCCGAGTGACCTCCTAGTGGAATGGGTGGGTAACCAACCACCTCCCATCCACCCAACTACCGCTACTGCCAGCATGTATGACTAATCGTCACTGTTGGCCACCATGCGTTCCCGACGTGTAGCGTGCGCACCAACGAATCAACCCCCGCCGGTGCGCCAACACCGAACGGGGGTTTGACCAGCACGATCGATCGGACTCGATCCTGTGGCTACCCACGACTTTAGCGTTCCCGCTCCCGCCATGGCCTCGTCCGGCTACGGAAAGCGCTCCGCGCCGGGCGAATCCGCCCGCAGCGCCGAGGACTTCGCACACCTGCCCGTCCGCGAGGCGTACCTGGCGAGCCTCATCGACCATCTGCCCGAAGGGGCGGCGATGGACACCAAGACGCTCGCCGCGCACCAGCCTCTCTACGGGCAGCAGGCCGTCCGGACCGCACTGAACAGGCTCTCCGCCGCCGGGCACCTGCGCCGCATCCGCGAGCGGGTCGGCGCCGACCGCACCCAGTGGGTGTTCCGCACCTACTTCTCCCGCACGTCCCGCACCGACGGCTGGTGGGCCCACTTCCTCGCGACCGGCGAGGCCCGTGCCCAGGACGCGCCCGCCGAGGTTCACCCGGACGAGCGGCCGGCCCCGGAGCCGCCCTGTTCGCCCGCCTATGCCGCCCTGGCCGGGCTCGGCCTCGCCGATGCCCGCCTGTCGCTCTCGGCCGCCGACTGCGCCGCCCTGGAGCCGCTCGCCGCCCAGTGGCTGGCGCGCGGCACCACCCCGGACCTCTTCACGGCAGCCCTCGTCTCGGGGCTCCCGCCCTCGGTCCACAGCCCGGCCGGCCTCGTCCGGCGCCGGTTGGTCGACAAGATGCCCCCGGAACGCGCCTGGCCCCCCGCCCCGGCAGCGCCCGGCCGGGTCATGGAGTGCACCGCCTGCCGCACCCCGGGGCGCCCGACAGCCCTCCTCGGCGGCATCTGCCGCGCCTGCCGCACGGGCACCGCCACCGCACCCCCACCCCAGGCCCGGCTCGCCCCGGCGGCGGTCCGTACACACGCCGCCCGCATCCGCACCACCGCCGGCTGGACCCCTGCCCCACGCACCTACCGGTCGACGGCCATCGCCCCGGTCCGCCGGGCGAACTCCCGCACACCGGGCAGCCCCACCGGCGCATAGAGAACGGACGCCCACACCCAACCCGGCCTGCGGGGCGAGCTCGACCCGTCAGAGCTGATCAGAGCCCATCAGAGCACCAAAGGAGGACCACCATGGCCGGAGTCGTAGCGGTCTATGCGCAGTGCCGTACTGCGCCCGCCGTGATCGAGGATCTGGATCTGCAGCCGCCCCGGCCGTGGTGCCTCGCCTGCGCCCTGGTCCTGATGAAGGTGGGCGAGCCCGTGACCAGTTACCGGGAGCTCGACGGCGGTGGCGCGTACACCCGCGCGCTCGCCGGGACGGGCACCACGCAGACCCTTCGCTTCGGCTGAGCCCGGCCCGGCTCGCCCCGGCGGCGGTCCGTACACACGCCGCCCGCATTCGGACTGGGCTGATCACCAGCCGATCATGAATATTCACAGGCAGCGGCGTTAACCTATGCAAATTCCAAAGGTGAACTAGGTTACAAACCTTGCAATCAAAGCCACCCGGTTTGCCCACATGCTGAGATCCGTGCAATAGTCGAGGAAGTCCAACGGCGGGCAACGACAAATCCCGCCATGGACACCCAGAACTACGGCTGGCCCGACCTGGCGCAGCCGTCGACCATCGCACGGCACGCACCCCCTTGGCCGGCGCGATGACTTGCACGGGCCCCCACGCACCGGACCACGGTGACATCGGGGGCCCTGCGCGTTTTCCGGGCCGAGCAGGGCCGGGCAGGGCCGAGCCCGGCCGGGCCTCAGTGCCGGTCGCGGACCTTCAGCTCGAACCAGACGCTCTTGCCGCGCGGCAGCAGGTCCGCGCCCCAGCGGTCGGCCAGGTCGTCGACGATCTTCAGGCCCCGCCCGAACTCGTTGATCGGCAGCGGCTCGGCGAGGATCAGACAGGGCAGCGCCCGCGAGGAGTCCCGCACCTCGACCCGCAACCAGCCCGGTTTGCGCGTCACCTCCAGGCCGATCGTCCGCCCGGCGGCATGCCGCACCGCGTTGGCGACCAGCTCGCTGGTGAGTAACTCGCCCACCTCCAGCTGCTGGTGCAGATCCCAGGACTCCAGCACCGAGAGCACCAGTCGGCGGGCCACCGGGCCGGACTCCGGCCGGGACGGCAGCCGGACCTCGCCCGGCTCGGCCTGGTCGCACAACTTGCCGAAGTACATCTGCTCCAGCTCCTTGGAGCTGCGTCCTTCCAGCGTCGCGAGCGCGTCTTGGAAGCACATCCAGGACGCGTCAGCGACCAAGCTGGACCCAGGAAGTGATGACTGATCTGTTTCGCCCCAACCCGCCATGCGGACCATCATTGCGGAACGCAAGCGGCCGCGTACGGACAATGAGCAAACGATCACCACCCATTCGGCATATGCCGGACGCAACCCGGGTCCACGAACCGTCAAGCCCGGGTTGCCGCCGACCGCCTCCTACCAGGCGCTCCAGGCCAGGTTCCAGCCGCTCAGCCCGTTGTCCGGAGCGACCTGGCCGCGCGAGGAATTCTGCACCTTCACCACGTCCCCGACGAGCGAGCCGTCGTAGAAGGTGCCCGCGGAGGTCGAACCGCCGCCGCCCTTCACGTCCTTGAGCCCGACGCAGCCGTGGCTGACGTTGTCCTCGCCGAAGACGTTGCTCCAGTAGTTGCCGTGCACGTACGTGCCGGAGGTGGTCAGCCGCATCGAGTGCGGCACCATCAGGTCGTACGGCGCGCCGGTCATCCCGGGCATGCTGCTGGACTGCATCCGCACCACGCCCTCCTTGGACATCACGACCATGGTGCCGTTCCAGGTCGGGTGCTCGGGCGAGCCGGAGGTGATGTCGACGACCGAGGTCTGGCCGGCGGTGACCACCGTCATCTCGTGCGTCTTGGCGTCAACCGTCGAGACCTGCGATCGCCCGATCGTGAAGGGCTCGTCCCGCTCCACTCCCCCGTAGACGCCGGGGGCGATCTCCACGTTCTTCAGCCGGTAGTGCACGGTGACCTTGGTGCCCGGCGTCCAGTACGCCTCGGGGCGGAAGTCCAGCCGGCGGTCGCCGAACCAGTGGCCCTTCACCACCGTGCCGTTGTCGGACTCGAAGGTGATGCCCTTGGCGACGGCCTCCTTGTTCTTGACGTCCTTGTCGAAGTCCACCGAAACGATCATGCCGACGCCGTAGGTGGCGTTGTCCTCGACGTTGTCGCTGGCCTTCGCCTCGCGCTCCGGCGTCAGCGTGGTGAAGCTGCTGTCCGCCGCGGCGACCACGCCGTTGGCGTCCGCCGCCATCGCGCTCACCTGGTAGGCGGTGCCGACCGCGAGGGCGGCGGACGGGGTCCAGCTGCCGCCGTCGGCGGCGATGGCCCCGGGGACCTCCTTGCCGGCCTTGTCGCTGACCTTGACCGTGGTGAGCTTCCCGCCCGCCACCGCGACCTTCAGCGCGCCGTTCGGCGCCACGTCGACCGAGCCGGCCTTCGGCTGGATGTCCAGCACCGCCTGCGAGGTCTTCGGCGCCGCGCTCGACGCGGCGGCGGCCGGCGCCGCGGCCGGGGCGGAACCGCCGGCGCCGGCCGGGGCGGTCGACGCGGCCCCCGCGGTCGCGCCACCCCCGAGCTCCGCCTTGGCCGCGCTGCCGCTGCCGCCGCCGTCCCCGCCACAGGCGCTGGTCAGCACCATCACGCCGCCCAGCACACCGGCAGCCATCACCCTGCGTATCGACTTCACGTCGATTCCCTCCCTTGCTCCCGCCCTGGCCCCTGTGGACCCGACAGATACACGCGGGGACCACGGAAAAGGTTGCGCCATTCAGGTGGCAATTACCCCGGGAACCACGACCGGCCCGACCCCAACGAGTGAGGATCGGGCCGGTCGTCATCGAACCGGGACTACCGGGGGCTACCGCCGGGTAGGGGTAACCGGTTCGGCTACCAGTTCGCCCAGGCGATGTTCCAGCCGCTGAGCCCGTTGTCGGGCGCGACCGTCTTCTCCTTGGAGTTCACGACCTTGACCACGTCGCCGATCATCGAGTCGTTGAAGAACTTGCCCGCGACCGAGGCGTCGCTGCCTTCCTTGGTGTCCTGCATCGAGATGCAGCCGTGGCTGGCGTTGGTCTTGCCGAACGGGTTCGCCCAGTAGTTTCCGTGCACGAAGGTGCCGGAGGTGGTCAGACGCATCGCGTGCGGCACGTCCGGGATGTCGTACTCGCCGCCGAGACCGACGGTCTGCGAGTTCATCCGGGTGACCTTCTCCTTGCTGGAGATCACCATCACGCCGTTCCAGGACGGGTTCTTCTCGTCACCGAGGGTCACCGGCACGGTGTGGGGCTGGCCGTCCCGGACCACCGTCATCGTGTGGGCCGCGGAGTCGGCGGTGGAGACCTGCGAGCGGCCGATGGTGAACGGCTCGTCCTTGTCCACGTCGCCGTAGACGCCCGGGGCGACCTCGACGTTCTTCAGCCGGTACTTGATGACGACCTTGGCGCCCGGCTTCCAGTACTCGGCCGGACGGAAGTCCAGCCGGCGGGTGCCGAACCAGTGGCCCTTCACCTCGGTGCCGTCGTTGGTCTCGAAGGTGATCCCCTTGAGGACCGCGTCCTTGTTCTTGACGTCCTTGTTGAAGACCACCGAGACGATCATGCCGACGCCGTAGGTGGCGTTGTCGGTGATGTTGTCGTTGGTGGAGATCTTCTTGTCCGGCGTCAGCGTGGTGAACGAGGTGGTCGACGCGGCCACCAGGCCGTCGGCGTCCTTGGCCTGCGCGTTCACCTTGTAGGCCATGCCCACGGCGAGCGCGGCGCTGGGCTTCCAGCCGGAGCCGTCCGCGGCGATCGCGCCCTCGACCGGCTTGCCCTCCTTGTCGGTCACCTCGACCGCGGTGAGCTTGCCGTTCGCCACCGAGACGTTCAGCGCGTTGGTCGGCGCGACGTCCTGGGCGCCGTCCTTCGGCTCGACCGTCAGCACGGCGGCCGAGGTCTTCGGCGCCGCCGAGGTCTGTCCGCCGGCTGGGGCGCCGCTGGCGCCGGCCGTCGCGGCCGCCTCGTTGGAGCCGCCCCCCTTGCTGTCGCCGCCCTTGTCATCCCCGCAGGCCGCGGTGAGCAGCAGCACCCCGCCCATCATCAGCGCCATCGCACCGCGGCGCATACGAAGGTTGGTGGTGCGTATCGCGGCGTCGGCCGCCCTAACCTGCTTCACGGTCTCTCCCCTCCCGGTGTCCACCCTGATGGACGCGCGGATACCCGGACGGGTTGCACCCGGCCGTGATCTTTCACGCCGGGCTTGCGGCGCGGCAAGCAGGATAACTGGGCCGAATGAGTGAACCCCGGGGGGAGGGCGGTGAACCGGGTGTGGAACCGGGGTGAAGATCTGCCGCGCCGACCGGCGGCTCCGGCAGGTCGGGGCCGCGGCCGGGCCGGGCTCCGGCGGCGGGTCAGTGCTCCAGCGCGCTCCCGGCCCGCCACTGCTCCCAGGGCAGGTTCCAGCCGTTGAGCCCGTTGCTCGGCGGGACGTAGTCCCCCGCCGAGGCCTTCACCTCGATCACGTCCCCGGGGATGGTGTGCTCGAACAGCCAGCCCGCCGGGCTGTCCTTGCTGGCCCCGCCCTTGGCATCGGCCAGTCCGATGCAGCCGTGGCTGGTGTTGGCGGTGCCGAAGACCCCCGGGTCGGCCCAGTAGTTGCCGTGGATGAAGGTGCCGGAGTTGGTCAGCCGCATCGCGTGCGGGACGTCCTTGATGTCGTACTCGTCGCCCATCCCGACGGTCTGCGAGTTCATCCGGGTGACCTTGTACTTCTCCGACACCACCAGGACGCCGCGGTAGGTGGTGTGCTTGGGATCACCCCCGGACACCTTGAGCACCCGCACCGCCTTGCCGCCCGCGCCCTGCCGGACGGTGAGCGTGTGGGCGTCCAGGTCCGCCGTGGAGACCTGGGCCCGGCCGATCGTGAAGCGGATGTCCTTGGACTGGGTGCCGAACTCGCCCGGCGCCCCCTGCACGTCCTTCAGCCGCAGCGCCACGGAGACCTTGGTGCCGGCCGCCCAGTACGCCTTCGGCCGGAAGTCCAGCCGCTGGTTGCCGAACCAGTGCGCGGCCACCTCGACGGCCGGCTCGGCCGTCACCGCCACCGCCCGCTCCACCGCCGCCCGGTCGGTGATCGGTCGGCTGAAGCGCAGCGAGACCGGCATGCCGACCCCGACGGTGGAGCCGTCCTCCGGGGTGAAGAAGGCCACGAAGGTGTGCGCCCGGGCGACGGTCGAGAACGCCGAGTGCTGGGCCGCCTTCTGGCCCTGCTCGTCCTCGGCCACCGCGTCCAGGGTGTAGGCGGTGCCCAGCGGGAGCGGGCCGTCCGGCGTCCACGAGGCGCCGTCCTGGCTGATCGTCCCGGCCACCTCGGTGCCCTTGGCGTCGGCCAGCCGGACGGAGACCAGCCGGCCCTGCGCCGCCGTGACCCGCACCGGGCCGTCCGGCAGGACGTCCTGCGCGCCGTCGGCGGGCAGCGCGCTGATCGCCGCCCGGGAGGCGGGCTGCGGCGGCGCGGCCCGGCCCGGCGGGGCCGCGTCACCGCCGCCCGAGGGGGCGCTCCCGCCGGAGCACCCCGTCACCACGGCCAGGCACAAGCCCAGCGCCGCCGCCCGCCGTGCCCAAACCCGTTGTCGGGGCCGCATCCCGGGGCCTCCCGCCGTTTCCGTCCGATACCCCGCTAACGAGGGCAATCGCGACAGGACACGCAGAACACTCACACCCCCGGCCGAACCCGCACAGCCGAACCCCGGCGGGCCGCCCACCGCTCCCGGGGCCCGCGGCGGCCGCCCCGGCCACCACCCCCGGCCGCCATCCGCCGGTAAGCCACCGTTCAGCGGCTTCCGATCAGCAGGATCAGGGAAAGAGAGGTGGGCGGGGTCCGGGACACCCCGCCCAGGGAGGGTGCGGCCATGGCGTCAGGGCAGGAGCTGGAAGCCGGTGCGCGGCGGCTCGACGGCGGACCCCTCGCCGGACCGCCACCCTGGCCCGGCAGCTGGCAGCCGCTCGGCGCCCGCTTCCGCACCGACCCGCAGGGCCGCCAGGGCACCAACTTCGCGCTCTGGGCGGCCGGCGCCGAGGCCGTCGACCTCTGTCTGTTCGACGAGGACGGCCGGGAGAGCAGACACCGGCTCACCGAGCAGGACTTCCAGACCTGGCACGGCTTCCTGCCCGGGGTCGGACCGGGCACCCGCTACGGCTACCGGGTGCACGGCCGCTGGGACCCGTGGACCGGCGCCCGGTGGAACCCGGCCAAACTCCTGCTCGACCCGTACGCCCGGGCCGTCGACGGCTGTTACACCGCCCACGACTCCGTCTGCGGCTCCGTCCGCAACTGGCCCGAGGCCGATGTCGCCGACACCGTCCGGGACAACCGCGACTCGTCCCGCCACGTGCCCAGGTCCGTGGTCGTCCACGACGACGACGACTGGTACGACGACCACCGCCCGAAGACCCCGTGGGCCGAGACCGTGCTGTACGAACTGCACGTCCGCGGCTTCACCATGCGCCACCCCGGCGTCCCGCCCGAGCTGCGCGGCACCTACGCGGGCCTGGCCCACCCCGCCGCGATCGAACACCTCACCGGCCTCGGCGTCACCGCCGTCGAGCTGCTGCCCGTCCACCAGTACGCCAGCGAGGACCACCTCCAGGCCCGCGGGCTGGTCAACTACTGGGGCTACAACACCCTCGGCTACTTCGCCCCGCACGCCGGCTACTCCGCCTCCGGCAGCCGCGGCGGCCAGGTCGGCGAGTTCAAGCGGATGGTCCGCGCCCTGCACGCGGCCGGGATCGAGGTGATCCTCGACGTCGTCTACAACCACACCGCGGAGGGCGCCGAACTCGGGCCCACCCTCTCCCTGCGCGGCATCGACAACGCCGGCTACTACCGCCTCCCGCTGCACCGCCCGCGCGGCTACGCCGACTACACCGGCTGCGGCAACACCCTGGACACCCGCCGCCCGCACGTGGTCCGGCTGATCACCGACTCGCTGCGGTACTGGGTCACCGAGATGGGCGTGGACGGCTTCCGCTTCGACCTCGCCGCCGCCCTCGCCCGCGGCGGCGACGGCGTGGACATGGACCACCCCTTCCTCGCCGCCGTATCCCAGGACCCGCTGCTCAGCCGGGTCAAGCTGATCGCCGAACCCTGGGACGTCGGCCCGGGCGGCTACCAGGTCGGCGGCTTCCCGCCGCTGTGGGCCGAGTGGAACGACAAGTACCGCGACACCGTCCGGGACTTCTGGCGCGGCGCCCGCCCGGACGTCCGCGAACTCGGCTACCGGCTCTCCGGCTCCTCCGACCTCTACCAGCGCGGCGGGCGCCGCCCGTACGCCTCCGTCAACTTCGTCACCGCCCACGACGGCTTCACCCTGCGCGACCTCGTCTCCTACAACCGCAAGCACAACGAGGCCAACGGCGAGGCCAACCGGGACGGCACCGACGACAACCGCTCCTGGAACCACGGCACCGAGGGGGAGAGCCCGGACCCGGCGGTCCAGGCCCTGCGCCGACGCCAACTGCGCAACCTGCTGGCCACCCTGCTGCTCTCCACCGGCGTGCCGATGATCACCGCGGGGGACGAGTTCGGCCGCACCCAGGGCGGCAACAACAACGCCTACTGCCAGGACAACGAGGTGAGTTGGCTCGACTGGTCGCTGCTGGACGACCCGGGCTGGCGCGCCCTGCGCGACCTCACCGCCCGGCTGGTCCGGCTGCGCCGCGCCCACCCGGTGCTGCGCCAGCGGGCGTTCTTCTCCGGCCGGGCGCCCGCCCCGGGCGGTCAGCCCGACCTGGCCTGGTTCACCCCGCTCGGCAAGGAGATGACGGAGGCCGACTGGTTCTCCCCCACCGCCTGCCTGGGGATGCTGCTCTCCGGCGCCGCGATGTCCGAACGCGACGAGGAGGGGCGCCAGTTGACCGACGAGAGCTTCCTGCTGCTGCTCAACGCCGGCCCCGGCGAACCCGCGTTCACGCTGCCCGGCGAGCCCTGGGCCGCGCCGGACGCGGTGTACCGGACGGTGGTGGACACCGCCTCGGACGACCCGGACGCCGACTCCTCCGACGACCCGGCCGCCCCGCCGCGGAGCTACCGCCCGCAGGAGGCCGTGGTGCTGGGCGCCCGCTCGCTGCTCCTGCTGCGCACCCCGGCCCCGCACTGAACCCCGGCCCCCCGCCGGACCCCGGCCGCACCGACCCCGCCGAACCCGCCCACCGCACCGGCCCCGCCGGCCCCGCCGAACGTCCGCGTGCGGAGGAGCCTTCGCGGCGAACGGGACCGCCCGGTGGCCGGTTCTCGCCGACAGGTCCGAAAAACCGGATGAGAAATGACGCGCCCCCGGCCTACCCTCACCGCGATGGCCGATAACCAAGACACCACGCTGCCCGGTCCCCCACCCCGGACGGGGCAGCACCCACCGGACCCACCCGGTCCGGAGCCCGCCCCGCGGACCGCCGCACCCGCCCGCCGGTCGACGGTCCGCTCACTGCTGCGCCTGTGGCCCTACGCCCGGCAGATCCGCGGGCGGCTGGCCGCCTCGATCGGCGCGGCCGTCCTGGCCATGTTCAGCGTGCTCGGTGTCTCGCTGGTGCTCGGCCGGATCGTGGACGGCCCGATCGCCCACCACGACCTCGACGCGCTCTGGCCGCTGGTCGGCCTGCTGCTCGCCCTGGGCCTGGCCGAGGCGGCGCTCTTCTACACCCGCCGGGTGATCCTGGCCCGCCCGCTGGCCGGGCTGGAGACGGCGATGCGCGGCGACCTGTACGCCAAGCTGCAGCGGCTGCCGATCTCCTTCCACGACCGCTGGGGCTCGGGCCAGCTGCTCTCCCGGGCGACGGCCGACATGTTCACCATGCGGCTGTTCCTGACCTTCCCGCTGGTCTTCCTGGTCGTGAACTCGGTGATGTTCCTGGCCGGAACGGCCCTGATGTTCACCCAGGACTGGCGGCTCGCGCTGATCGTCGTGCTGCCCGCCGTCCCGCTGGTCGTCCTCACCCGGCGCTTCGAGACCGGCTACTCCGGCGCCGCCCGCCTCGCCCAGGACCAGAACGGCGACGTCGCCACCGTGATCGAGGAGTCCATCCTCGGCATCCGGATCCTCAAGGCCTTCGGCCGCCACCGCTCGATTGCCGAGCGCTTCCGGGCGCAGACCCTCGACCTGCGCCGCACCGAGCTGCGCAAGGCCGGTCTGCTCGCCAACCTCTGGGCGGTCATCGTCGGCCTGCCCGAGCTGGCCCTCGGCTGCGCGCTCGCGGCCGGCGCCTACCTGGTCGCGCACGACGAGCTCAGCGCCGGCACCCTGGTCGCCTTCCTCTCCACCGCCCTCGCGCTGCGCTGGCCGGTCGAGTCGCTCGGCTGGCTGCTCGCCTACGCCAACGAGGCCGCCACCGCCACCGACCGCTTCTTCGAGGTGCTGGACGAGCCCGATCCGGAGGACCGGGGCGCGGAGCAGGGCGCGGGCACCACCCCCGACGGCATCCGCCTCACCGGCGTCCGCTTCCGCTACCCCGACGCCCCGCCCGGCACCCCCGACCTGCTCCAGGGCATCGACCTGCACATCCGCAGCGGCGAGACGATGGCCCTGGTCGGCGCGACCGGCAGCGGCAAGACCACCCTCACCGCGCTGCTCCCCCGGCTGCACGAGGCCACCGCGGGCAGCATCACCCTGGACGGCCTCGACATCCGCGAGCTGTCCCGGCAGCGGCTGCGCGAGCTGGTCGCGGTCGCCTTCGAGGAGCCCACCCTGTTCTCCGCCACCGTCCGGGAGAACGTCCTGATGGGCGCGCCCGGCGCCGGCCCCGAGCAGCTGCGCACCGCCCTGGCCACCGCCCAGGCCGACTTCGTCGACCGGCTCCCGGCCGGGGTCGACACCGAGGTCGGCGAGCAGGGCCTCAGCCTGTCCGGCGGCCAGCGCCAGCGGCTCGCACTGGCCCGCGCGGTGGTCGGCGACCCGGCCTTCCTGGTGCTGGACGACCCGCTCTCCGCACTGGACGTGCACACCGAGGCACTGGTCGAACGGGCCCTGCGGGAGGTGCTCGGCTCCACCACCGCCCTGGTCGTGGCCCACCGCCCGAGCACCGTCCTGCTCGCCGACCGGGTCGCGGTGCTCGCCGACGGCCGGATCGAGGCCGTCGGCACCCACCAGGAGCTGCTGCGCGGCTCCGCGCGCTACCGCGAACTGATGTCGGGCGAGGCCGCCCCCGTCCCCGAGGGGAGCACCGCCCGATGACCACCACGATCGACCCCGCCGAGCGGACCGCGCCGAGCGAACCGGCCGAGGAGGAGCTCCCGCCGCCCCCGGCCGACGAGGAGGACATCCCCGTCCCGCCCGGCGCACCGCGCGCCCTGCTGCGCTCGCTGCTCGGCCCGCACCGGGCCCGGGTCACCGTCGCCATGGTGGTGATCCTGGTCCAGCAGGCCGCCCTGCAGTCCGGCCCGCTGCTGGTCGCGATCGCGATGGACCGGGGCATCCCGGCGCTGCGCGAGCACGACGCGGGCCCGCTGATCGCGGTGATCACCGCCTACCTCACCTGTGCGCTGCTCAGCACCGTGCTCCAGTGGGCGTTCATCAAGGTCACCGCCCGGATCAACCAGGACATCCTGCTGGAGCTGCGCGGCCGGATCTTCCGGCACGCCCAGCGGCTCAGCCTGGACTTCCACGAGCGCTACACCTCGGGCCGGATCATCTCGCGCGCCACCAGCGACGTGGACGCGCTGCGCGAGCTGCTCTCCGAGGGCCTCCAGGAGCTGCTGACCGTCTTCCTGTCGGTCTGCTACATCTCGGTGCTGCTGCTGGTGATGGACTGGCGGCTCGGCCTGGTCTCGCTGGCCTCGTTCCTGCCGCTGGCCCTGATCGCCCGCTCGTTCCGCCGCCGCTCGCGCAAGGTCTACCGGCGCTCGCGCACCTCGGCCGCCTCGCTGATCGTCCGCTTCACCGAGACGATGAACGGCATCCGCCCGGTGCAGGCCTTCCGCCGCGAGCGCGCCAACGAGGCCGCCTTCGGCGTGGTGAACCGGCAGTCGGCCACGGCCATGGCCGACGGCCTGCTGGAGATCGCCCGCTTCGTCGGCCTGGCCCGCGCCACCGCCAACCTGTGGGTGACCGGCGTGGTGCTGTTCGGCGCCTTCCTGGTCACCGACGGCGGCCTGGAGCTGGGCGTGCTCACCGGCTTCGTGCTCTACCTGCGCCGGCTGTACGACCCGATCGACCAGCTGGCGATGTTCCTGAACAGCTACCAGTCGGCCGCCGCCGCCCTGGAGAAGATCGCCGGCCTGCTCGCCCACGAGCCGACGGTGGCCGAGCCCGAGCGGCCCGCCGAGCTGCCCGCCGCCGCCGGCAAGGGCCGCGAGGTGCACTTCGAAAAGACCCGCTTCGCCTACCGGACGGGCAAGGAGGTGCTGCCGCCGTTCGACCTGGCGCTGCCCGCCGGGCAGACGGTGGCCGTGGTCGGCGCGACCGGCGCCGGCAAGTCGACGGTCGCCAAGCTGCTGGCCCGCTTCTACGACCCGACCGAGGGCCGGATCACCCTGGACGGCGTGGACCTGCGCGAGCTCGCCACCCCCGAGCTGCGGCGCGGGGTGGTGATGGTGACCCAGGAGTCCTTCCTGTTCTCCGGCACCGTCGCCGAGAACATCGCGATCGGCCGGCCGGGCGCCACCCGCGAGGAGGTCGAGCAGGCCGCCCGGGACATCGGCGCCCACGGGTTCATCACCGAGCTGCCGGACGGCTTCGACACCGACGTGCGCAAGCGCGGCGGCCGGATCTCGGCCGGCCAGCGCCAGCTGGTCGCCTTCGCCCGCGCCCTGCTGGCCGACCCGGCGGTGCTGATCCTGGACGAGGCGACCAGCTCGCTGGACGTGCCGGGCGAGCAGGCCGTGCAGCGGGCGATGCGCACGGTGCTGGCCGGGCGGACGGCCGTGATCATCGCCCACCGGCTCTCCACCGTGGAGATCGCCGACCGGGTCCTGGTGATGGAGCAGGGCCGGATCGTGGAGGACGGCACGCCCGCCGAGCTGATCTCCGGCGCCGGCCGCTTCGCCGAACTCCACCGGGCCTGGCGGGACAGCCTGGTCTGAGCCCGGCCCTCGCACCGGGGGCGGGGGCCGGACCGGCCCCCGCCCCCGGTGCGTTCAGCGCAGCAGCCCCGCGTCCATCCCCGCGGACTCGGCCGGCAGGGCCACCAGCCCCAGCTCGGCCGGGGAGGCCAGCCTCGGATGGGCCGGCAGCACCCGGACGGTGTACCCGAACGGGCCGGTGCGGCAGAGCTCCAGCGAGCCCTCGTACCGCGTCCGCCCGTCCAGGTCGGAGCCGCCGACCGGCTTGAGGGCGAGCAGGCAGGCGTCCGAGATGCCGTCCGACTCGTCCACCCGCCCGGACACCACCTGCACCTCGACATCACCCGGGTCCAGTGCCCCGAGCGCGACCTGCACCCGCAGCGCCAGCGAGCTGCCGAGCTCCTGCGCCTCGTCCGGGCACTCCGCCTCGACGTGCTCGACCCGGACGGCAGGCCAGGCCTCCCGGACCTTCGCCTTCCAGGCGGCCAGCTCCCGCGCCCCGGCGTGCGGGGCGGTGACCGGCCCGTCGGCCCCGGCCTCGCCCGGCCCGGCCGCCGCCAGCTCCCGCTGCGCCAGCGCCGCCGGGGCGTACAGCCGTTCGACGTACTCGCGGACCATCCGCCCCGCCAGCACCTTGGGGCCGAGGGTGACCAGGGTGTGCCGGACCATGGCGATCCAGCGGTGCGGCAGGCCGTCCGCGCCCCGGTCGTAGAACCGGGCCGCCACCTGGTGCTCGATCAGGTCGTACAGCGCGGCCGCCTCGATGTCGTCCCGGCGCTCGGCCTCCCGGCTGTCCGGGTCGAGCGGCCCGCCGGTGCCGTCGGCGGTGGGGATCGCCCAGCCGTTCTGGCCGTCGTACCACTCGTCCCACCAGCCGTCCAGGACGGACAGGTTGAGACAGCCGTTGAGCGCGGCCTTCATCCCCGAGGTGCCGCAGGCCTCCAGCGGGCGCAGCGGGTTGTTCAGCCAGACGTCGCAGCCCGGGTAGAGGTGCTGGGCCATCGCCATGTCGTAGTCCGGCAGGAAGACGATCCGGTGCCGGACGGCCGGGTCGTCGGCGAAGGCGATCATCTGCTGGATCAGCCGCTTGCCGCCGTCGTCCGCCGGGTGGGCCTTGCCGGCGACCACGATCTGCACCGGCCGGGCCGGGTCCAGCAGCAGGGCGCGCAGCCGCTGCTGGTCGCGCAGCATCAGGGTGAGCCGCTTGTAGGAGGGCACCCGCCGGGCGAAGCCGATGGTGAGGATGTCCGGGTCGAGGACGGAGGAGACCCAGCCGAGCTCGGCGTCCCCGGCACCGCGCTGGCGCCAGGAGGTGCGCAGCCGGCGGCGGGCCTCGTCGACCAGCTGGGCGCGCAGGCTGCGGCGCAGCTCCCAGATCTCGGTGTTGCCGATCCGCTCCAGGCCGGTCCAGCGCTTGGCGTCGCCGGTGGTCATGGCGGACTCGGCACGGTCGGCGCCGATCTCGGCGGCGCCCAGCCGGACGACGGCCGGGTCGATCCAGGTGGCGGCGTGGACGCCGTTGGTGACGGAGGTGATCGGGACCTCGGCGGCGTCGAAGCCCGGCCAGAGGCCGTTGAACATCGACCGGCTGACCTCGCCGTGCAGGGTGGAGACGCCGTTGGCCCGCTGGGCCAGCCGCAGGCCCATGGCGGCCATGTTGAACAGCTTGCCGTCCCCGCCGCGCCAGGTCTCGGCGCCGAGGGCGAGCACCTGCTCGACCGGGACGCCGGGCAGGGCCGCGTCCCCGCCGAAGTGCCGGGCGACCAGCTCGCGGTCGAAGCGGTCGATGCCGGCCGGCACGGGGGTGTGGGTGGTGAACAGGGTGCCGGCCCGGACGGCCTCCAGGGCGGCGGCGAAGTCGAGGTCGCAGGTCCGGTCGGCGACCAGCTCGCGGATCCGCTCGACGCCGAGGAAGCCGGCGTGGCCCTCGTTGGTGTGGAAGACCTCGGGGGCGGGGTGGCCGGTGAGGCGGCAGTAGGTGCGCACCGCGCGGACGCCGCCGATGCCGAGCAGCATCTCCTGGAGCAGCCGGTGCTCGCTGCCGCCGCCGTAGAGGCGGTCGGTGACGTCCCGTTCGGCGGCCGAGTTGGCCTCGATGTCGGAGTCGAGCAGCAGCAGCGGGACGCGCCCGACCTGGGCCTTCCAGATGTGGGCGGCCAGGGTGCGGCCGGCGGGCAGCGCGAGGTCGACCCGGCAGGGGGTGCCGTCACCCTCGCGGAGCAGGCTGACCGCGAGTTCGTCCGGGTCGAGCAGCGGGTAGCGCTCCTGCTGCCAGCCGTCCCGGTCGAGGGACTGCCGGAAGTAGCCGTGCCGGTAGAACAGCCCCACACCGATGATCGGCACGCCGAGGTCGCTGGCGGCCTTGAGGTGGTCGCCGGCCAGGATGCCGAGCCCGCCGGAGTACTGCGGCAGCGCGGCGGCGATGCCGTACTCGGGCGAGAAGTAGGCGACGGCCCCGGGCAGCGGCCCGGCTCCCGCCTGTTCGGCGCCCTGGTACCAGCGCGGGCCGGCCAGGTAGTCCCGCAGGTCGTCGGCGAGGTCGCCGAGTCTGCGCAGGAACCTCCGGTCGACGGCCAGCGCGGCGAGCCGGGCGGCCGGGACCTCTCCCAGCAGGCGCACCGGGTCCTCACCGGTGGCGGCCCAGACGTCCGGGTCCACGGACCGGAAGAGGTCCCTGGTCTCGGGGTGCCAGGACCAGCGCAGGTTGAGGGCCAGCTCGTGCAACGGCTGGAGTTGTTCGGGCAGGACGGTGCGGACGGTGAATCTGCGGATTGCCTTCACGGCGTGAAGCGTAGACCCGGCCACTGTCGTGATGGTGCGTCAAGTGGGCTATTGAGCCTCCGTTCGGCCTATTGATGAGATCGCATTCGGCGCATTGGACTGCACGGGGGGCGCGCGAGGCGCACTTTTCGGGGGAACGCGCTACCAATACGTGAACACTGCGGAACAGATCCATTTCCACCGACGGAGCCGCCCCGGACAAGACCCGAAACTACTGTCGTACCGCTGCAAAAGTCCGGTCCGCGATGCGACTATGAACCAAGGTCGTTGATGCTGTGGGGAGTGCGGCGACGGGTGGCGCCCCCCTTGAAGCAGCACGTCCGAATCCTTTTCGTGTTGATCGTTTCTCAACCTCCTTAGCCCATTCGGCGCTCACCGCGCACCGACGCGTGTCCTCGAACACGGCCTGCTCGTTCACGGGTGGGTTGGGTCGCCCAGGGGCGTACCCCGAGAGGCGTGCGCCGGGACGCGCACGGGCTCTCGGGCTCCCCGCCGCAGGCTCGGCGGGCGTCGGGCAGGTTGCCGGGGACGGTGGCGCGGGCAGGCTTCCGGTCGCACGTCCTCCCCACCCAGCAGTCCTCCCGGTACTCCCCTGGCCCGTCCGGCCCGCGGGAGCTGCCGCCGATCTCGGGCAGGAGTTTGGCATGCACGGCGACACGCGGGACCAGTCCACACCGGTGGCCGACGCCATCGACGCAGCGGTCGCGGAATCCGCCGGACGGATGGATTCTGACACTCGGACAGACGCGGCGATGCCGGGGCCCCGGGGCGCCGGGGCTATCCGTACGGAGCAGACCGAACCGGCCCGACAACCCGGGGCCGAGGAGAGCCGGACCGCGGCACCGCGCAAGCGCACCACCACCAGGCGCAGCGCGACCGCCGCCGGCGCCGCTGCCGCCGCCACCGCGGAGGCCGGCGCCGCACCCCGCAGGGCCCCCGCCCGAGCGACCGCCCGCAGCACCGCCGGTGCCACCGGTTCCGCCGGTGCAGGTGCCGCCGCCGCAGGTACCCCCGCCGGCGGTACCGCCGCCCGCAAACCTGCCGCCCGCAAGCCCGCCGCCCGCAAGACGACAGAGAGCGACACCGTGATCGGCCGCATCCCCGTCCTGGACGTCAGCCCACTCGTAGACGCCGGCCGCCGCCCGGCCAAGGCCGTGGTCGGCGAGACCTTCACGGTCACCGCGACCGTGTTCCGCGAGGGCCACGACGCGGTGAACGCCAACGTGGTCCTGCGCGACCCGCGCGGGCGCAGCGGCCCGTGGACGCCGATGCGCGAACTCGCCGAGGGCAGCGACCGCTGGGGCGCGTCCGTCACCCCGACCGGGCCCGGCCGCTGGTCCTACCTGGTGGAGGCCTGGAGCGACCCGCTCGCCACCTGGCGCAAGGTCGCCGCGGTCAAGCTGCCCGCCGGGATCGACACCGCGCTGGTGCTGGAGGAGGGCGCGCTGCTGCTGGAGCGGGCCGCGAACGGCGTGCCGAAGAAGGAGGGCCGGGCGCACGTGCTGGCCGCGGTGGACGCGCTGCGCGACACCGGCCTGCCGCCGCTGTCCCGGCTGGCCGCCGCGCTCGCCCCCGAGGTGCTGGACCTGCTGGCCCGCTACCCGCTGCGCGAACTGGTCAGCGCGACCCGCCCGCTGCCGCTCCAGGTGGACCGGGAGCGGGCCCTCTACGGCTCCTGGTACGAGTTCTTCCCGCGCTCCGAGGGCGCGGTGGTCGACCCCTCGGGTGTGGAGCCGCCGCGCTCGGGCACCCTGCGCACCGCCGCCGAGCGGCTGCCCGCCGTCGCCGCGATGGGCTTCGACGTGGTCTACCTGCCGCCGGTCCACCCGATCGGGCGGGCCTTCCGCAAGGGGCCGGACAACACCCTGACCGCCGGTCCGCACGACGTCGGCTCGCCCTGGGCGATCGGCTCGCCGGAGGGCGGGCACGACGCCGTCCACCCGGACCTCGGCACCATCGAGGACTTCGACCACTTCGTCGCCGAGGCCGAGGCGCTGCGCCTGGAGGTGGCGCTGGACTTCGCCCTGCAGTGCTCCCCCGACCACCCCTGGGTGAACAAGCACCCGGAGTGGTTCAGCCACCGCGCCGACGGCACCATCGCCTACGCAGAGAACCCGCCGAAGAAGTACCAGGACATCTATCCGGTCAACTTCGATCAGGACATGGATGGAATCGTCAAGGAAACCCTGCGGATCCTGCGGTTCTGGATGGCCCACGGCGTGCGGATCTTCCGGGTCGACAACCCGCACACCAAGCCGGTGCTGTTCTGGGAGAAGGTCCTCTCCGAGATCGCCCGCACCGACCCCGACGTGGTGTTCCTGGCGGAGGCGTTCACCCGGCCGGCCATGATGCACACCCTGGGGAAGATCGGTTTCCACCAGTCGTACACGTACTTCACCTGGCGCACCACCAAGCGGGAACTCACCGAATACCTCACCGAGCTCTCCGGTGACGCGGCCTCGTACATGCGCCCCAACTTCTTCGCCAACACCCCGGACATCCTGCACGAGTACCTGCAGACCGGCGGCCGGGCCGCCTTCGCCATCCGGGCCGTGCTGGCCGCCACGCTCTCCCCCAGCTACGGCGTCTACGCCGGCTACGAGCTGTACGAGGGCGAGCCGGCCCACCCGGGCTCCGAGGAGTACCTGCACTCGGAGAAGTACGAGCTGCGCCCGCGCGACTGGACCCGCACCGACAGCCTCGCCCCGCTGCTCACCGTGCTGAACCGGCTGCGGCGGCGGCACCCGTGCCTCCAGCAGTTGCGCGGCCTCTCCTTCCACCCGACCGACAACGACCAGGTGCTCGCCTTCTCCAAGACCGCGACCACGCCCGAGGGCCTCACCGACCACGTCATCACCGTGGTGAACCTGGATCCGCACCACGCCCAGGAGGCCACCGTCACCCTCGACGGGGACGGGCCTTTCGCGGTGCACGACGAGCTCACCGGCGCCGCCTACACGTGGGGCCGGCACAACTACGTCCGGCTCGATCCCTCAGCCGAGCCGGCTCACCTCCTCACGGTTCGGAGGAACCCAGCGTGACAGTGAACGAGCCCGTCCCCGACACCTTCCCCGAGACCTCGAAGAAGAACCTGGACCCGGAGTGGTTCAAGCGTGCGGTCTTCTACGAGGTGCTGGTGCGGTCCTTCCAGGACAGCAACGGCGACGGGATCGGGGACCTCAAGGGGCTCACGTCCAAGCTCGACTACCTGCAGTGGCTCGGCGTCGACTGCCTCTGGCTGCCACCGTTCTTCGCCTCGCCGCTGCGCGACGGCGGGTACGACGTGGCCGACTACAAGTCGGTGCTGCCGGAGTTCGGCGACCTCGCCGACTTCATGGAGTTCGTGGACGCCGCGCACGCCCGCGGCATGCGCGTGGTCATCGACTTCGTCATGAACCACACCAGCGACCAGCACCCGTGGTTCCAGGCCTCCCGCGAGGACCCGGACGGCCCCTACGGCGACTTCTACATGTGGGCCGACGACGACAAGCAGTACCCGGACGCCCGGATCATCTTCGTCGACACCGAGACCTCCAACTGGACCTACGACCCGGTCCGCAAGCAGTACTTCTGGCACCGCTTCTTCTCCCACCAGCCGGATCTCAACTACGACAACCCCCGGGTCCAGGACGAGATGATCGCCGGGCTGCGGTTCTGGCTCGACCTCGGCATCGACGGCTTCCGGCTGGACGCGGTGCCCTACCTGTTCGCCCGCGAGGGCACCAACTGCGAGAACCTGCCGGAGACCCACGAGTTCCTCCAACGGGTCCGCAAGGAGATCGACGCGGACTACCCGGACACCGTGCTGCTCGCCGAGGCCAACCAGTGGCCGGAGGACGTGGTCGACTACTTCGGCGACTTCTCCTCCGGCGGCGACGAGTGCCACATGGCCTTCCACTTCCCGGTGATGCCGCGGATCTTCATGGCCGTCCGCCGGGAGTCCCGCTACCCGGTCTCGGAGATCCTCGCCAAGACCCCGAAGATCCCGCACGGCTGCCAGTGGGGCATCTTCCTGCGCAACCACGACGAGCTGACCCTGGAGATGGTCACCGACGAGGAGCGCGACTACATGTACGCGGAGTACGCCAAGGACCCCCGGATGCGCGCCAACGTGGGCATCCGCCGCCGGCTCGCCCCGCTGCTGGAGAACGACCACAACCAGATCGAGCTGTTCACCGCCCTGCTGCTCTCCCTGCCCGGCTCCCCGGTGCTCTACTACGGGGACGAGATCGGCATGGGCGACAACATCTGGCTGGGCGACCGGGACGGCGTGCGCACGCCGATGCAGTGGACCCCGGACCGCAACGCGGGTTTCTCCTCGGCCGACCCGGGCAGGCTCAGTCTGCCGCCCATCATGGACCCGGTGTACGGCTATCAGGTGACCAACGTCGAGGCACAGCAGAGCAGTTCGAGCTCCCTGCTGCACTGGACGCGTCGCATGATCGAGATCCGCAAGCTCAATCCGGCGTTCGGCCTCGGCACGTACACCGAACTGCCCTCCAGCAACCCCGCGGTGCTGGCCTTCGTGCGCGAGCACGAGGGGGACCTGGTCATGTGCGTGAACAACTTCTCGCGGTTCGCGCAGCCGACCGAACTGGATCTGCGGCAGTACGGGGGACGGTACCCGGTCGAGCTGATCGGCGGGGTGCGCTTCCCCTCGATCGGCGAGTGGCCGTACCTGCTCACCCTCGCCGGACACGGCTTCTACTGGTTCCAGCTCCGCCAACCCCCGCGGCTGAGCGGGACCAGGCGCTCGAAGTAACGATCCGTCACAAGCCGTCCGCACCACCAAACCCTCCGGGGGCGCGAGAGTTTCGACCCCGCGCCCCCGGAGGTCTCTGCACCACCGCGTACGGAGAACAGCCCAACGGCCACCCACACTAAGGCGTGACACCTGAGCACCGCTCGCGTGCCGTCGCCGCCGCGCCGCCGAAATCCGGAAGACTGACGGACCCGGCCAGACCCGTCGGGCAGTCCGCCCGTTTCCGGGGAAAGGGAGTCATGTCCGAAACCTCCCGTTCTCAAGCCCACGTACACCGCGACACCCCCGCCGGCTCCGCCGCGCCGGTGGGCACCCGCGGCACCGGGGCCCGGAGAACCGCCCTGGGGGTCAGCGAACTCGTCCAGGCGGCCCTGCCGCTGATCGCCGAGTGGCTCCCGACCCAGCGCTGGTACGCCGGAAAGGGCCGCGCCATCACCGGCCTGCACCCGGTGGTCGGCACTCCGCTCCAGGTCGGCGACCCCGCCCTGCTGCACCTGCTGCTGCGGGTCGAGCACGCCACCACCGCCGGCGCGCCGCACGGGGACACCTACCAACTGCTGCTCGGCATCCGCTCGCAGGGCCCGGCCGGCATCGAGCCGACCGCCGTGCTCGGCCGGCTCAGCCAGGGCCCGTACGACGGTGCGGCGCTCTACGACGCGGTGCACGACCCCGAGCTGACCGGGCGGCTGCTGGAGCACCTGGCCACCGGCGACCGCTTCGGCTCGCTCTCGTTTCGCCGCACCCCCGGATCCGGGCTGCCCGCCAACCTGCCCGGGCGTGCCTCCACCGCCGAGCAGTCCAACAGCTCGGTCATCTACGGCACCTCCTACATCCTCAAGCTCTTCCGCCGCATCCACCCCGGCACCAACCCGGACCTGGAGCTCTCCCTCGCCCTCTCCCGGGCCGGCTCCACCCGCATCCCCCGGGTCGCCGCCTGGTTCGAGAGCCGGCTGGAGCGCGCCGAACCGGCCACCCTCGGGCTGCTCCAGCGCTACCTGCCGGAGGCCGAGGACGGCTGGGAGCTGGCCCTGGACCAGGTCGGCCGGCTCAAGGGGGACCCGTCGCCCGGCAACTTCGCCATCGAGGCGCACCGGCTCGGGCGGGCCACCGCCGAGGTACACCGGGTGCTCGCCCGCTCGATGCCGGTCGCCCGCCTCGACCACGCCCAGACCCGCCGGCTGGCCACCGCGATGGCCGACCGGCTGGACAGCGCGGTGGCCGCCGTCCCCGGCCTGCTGCGCTACCGGGCCGCGCTGCGCAGCGCCTTCCAGCAGCTCGCCGACGCCCACCCGGACGGGATGCCGGTCCAGCGCATCCACGGCGACCTGCACCTCGGCCAGGCGATGCGCACCCCGCACGGCTGGGTGCTGCTGGACTTCGAGGGGGAGCCGGCCAAGTCGGTCGCCGAGCGGCGCGAACCGCAGACCGCCCTGCGCGACGTGGCCGCGATGCTGCGCTCCTTCGACTACGCCGCCGCCCACCTGCTGGCCGGCGGCCCGCCCGACCCGGAGCTGGCCCACCTCGCCGCCGCGTGGGCGCAGCGCAACCGCACCGCCTTCTGCGCCGGCTACACGGCCGGCGGCGGCACCGACCCGGCCGCCTCGCCGGAGCTGATGCGCGCCCTGGAGATCGACAAGGCGGTCTACGAGGTCGTGTACGAGGCCCGGCACCGGCCGAGCTGGCTGCCGATCCCGCTCGCCGCGATCAACCGCCTGGCCCTCACCGTCTGAGCTCCCCACCGCCCGACCCCGTTCCGCCCTGCTCCGCGCCCGCCCGCCCCCGGAGAAAGCCCACCCCGCCGCCGACGTTCCCGCGGCCACCCCGATCCCGCAGGAGGACCCCGCCGTGACGCCGCTCGACCCGCCCGGCCGCACCACCCGCACCGTGCCCGCCACCTTCCTGGCGGGCACGGACTCCCCTCCGCGCGAGCCCGTGGCGCCCCGGCGGTCCGAGCCGCGCCCCCCGGCGGCCGAGGCGCCGCCCGCCCCCGCCGCCGCGGGCGGTGCGCTGCGACTGCCCGAGGCGCCGCTGCCGCCGGCCGAGGTGGACCGGCTGGTCGGCGGGCAGCACCACGACCCGCACGCCCTGCTCGGCGCGCACCCGGTGCACGGCGGCACCGCGATCCGGGTGCTGCGGCCGCTGGCCGAGCGGGTGGTGGTGGAGACGGCGCACGGCCCGGCCGAGCTCACCCACCAGCAGAACGGCCTGTTCACCGGCCTGCTGGCCGGCTCCGGGCTCTACCAGTCGGGCATGGCCGACTACCGGCTGCTGGTCAGCTACCCCGGCGGGGAGCCGATCGCCCAGTACGACGGCTACCGCACCCCGCCCACCCTCGGCGAGCTGGACCTGCACCTGATCTCCGAGGGGCGGCACGAGCAGCTCTGGCAGGCGCTCGGCTCGCACGTACGCACCGTCGAGGGGGTGGCCGGCACCGCCTTCGCGGTCTGGGCGCCGAACGCGGCCGGGGTCCGGCTGATCGGCGACTTCAACCACTGGGACGGCACCGGGCACCCGATGCGCTCGCTCGGCTCGTCCGGCGTCTGGGAGCTGTTCGTCCCGGGCCTGGCCGAGGGCGCCCAGTACAAGTACGAGATCCGCACCCGCCAGGGCTGGGTGCTCGACAAGGCCGACCCGCTGGCCCGCGCCGCCCAGTGCCCGCCCGGCACCGCCTCGGTGGTCACCTCCTCCGCGTACCGCTGGCAGGACGGCGAGTGGATGGCCCGGCGGGCCCGCACCGCGCACCACCGGGCGCCGATGTCGGTGTACGAGCTGCACCTGCCGTCCTGGCGGCCCGACCTCACCAGCTACCGGGCGATCGCCGAGGAGCTCCCGCAGTACCTCAGGGACCTGAACTTCACCCACGTGGAGCTCATGCCGGTCATGGAACACCCGTTCGGCGGCTCCTGGGGCTACCAGGTCTCCGGCTACTACGCCCCCACCGCGCGGCTCGGCAGCCCGGACGACTTCCGGTACCTGGTCGACACCCTGCACCGGCACGGCATCGGGGTGATCGTCGACTGGGTGCCGGCGCACTTCCCCAAGGACGACTTCGCGCTCGCCCGCTTCGACGGCGAGCCGCTGTACGAGCCGGCCGACCCGCTGCGCGCCGAGCACCCGGACTGGGGCACCCTGGAGTTCGACTACGGCCGCACCGAGGTGCGCAACTTCCTGGTCGCCAACGCGGTGTACTGGTGCGAGGAGTTCCACATCGACGGCCTGCGGGTGGACGCCGTCGCCTCGATGCTCTACCTCGACTACTCCCGCGAGGGCGGCGCCTGGACGCCCAACCAGTTCGGCGGCCGGGAGAACCTGGACGCGGCGGCCTTCCTCCAGGAGATGAACGCCACCGTCTACCGCCGCTGCCCCGGCGTGGTCACCATCGCCGAGGAGTCCACCGCCTGGGACGGCGTCACCCGGCCCACCGACAGCGGGGGGCTCGGCTTCGGGCTGAAGTGGAACATGGGCTGGATGCACGACTCGCTGGTCTACATCTCCAAGGAGCCGGTGCACCGCAAGTACCACCACAACGAGATCACCTTCTCGATGGTGTACGCCTACTCGGAGAACTACATCCTGCCGATCTCGCACGACGAGGTGGTGCACGGCAAGCAGGCGCTGGTCTCCAAGATGCCCGGCGACTGGTGGCAGCAGCGCGCCAACCACCGCGCCTACCTGGGCTTCATGTGGGCCCACCCGGGCAAGCAACTCCTCTTCATGGGACAGGAGTTCGCCCAGGGCGCGGAGTGGGACCACGAGCAGGGCCCGCAGTGGTGGGTGCTCGACGAGCAGTGGCCGGCGGCGGCCGAGCACCTCGGGGTCCGCTCGCTGGTGCGCGACCTCAACCGCGTCTACCTCGACACCCCCGCCCTGTGGGAGCAGGACACCACCCCGGACGGCTTCCGCTGGCTGGACGGCGGCGCCGCCGAGGACAACCTGCTCTCCTTCGTCCGCTACGCCGCCGACGGCAGCCCGCTGGTCGCGGTCTGCAACTTCTCCCCCGTCGTCCGCCACGGCCACCGGGTCGGGCTGCCCGCCCTGGGCGGCCGCGACCAGCTCTGGGAGGAGGTGCTGAACACCGACGACACCGCCTTCGGCGGCAGCGGCACCGGCAACTCCCGCCCGGTCAAGGCCGAGGCCACCCCCTGGAACGACCAGCCCCGCAGCGCCGAACTGGTCCTCCCCCCGCTCGCCACCGTCTGGCTCCGCCCGGCCTGACGGCGATCCCAGGGGGCCGCCGGTGCCGGACCGTTGTGTCCGGCACCGGGCGGCCCCTAGGCTCGCCCTCCGAGAATGATCGTCAGCAGCCGGGGGGCCTGCGCATGTGGCTGTGGATGTTCCTGGGGTGGGTGTACCTCCTCGCCCCGCTGGCCTGCTGGGCCGGCCTGGTCCGCACCCGGGTGGTCGGGGCGGCGGTCCTCGCCGTGCTGACCGGGCTGGCGACCGTGCTCGTCGGCCTGGAGTACGAGTGGTTCTTCAGCCGCGCCGCAGCCGAGGCCGAGGCCGGGTACCCCTACGCGGCGGCCCTGGTGATCCTGCTGGGCGCGCTGGTCGAACGGCGGCTGCGCGGGCCGCGGCCGGAAGGCCAGGCCCGCCGCCGCGAGGTCGGCGCGTCCATCGCGCTCACCGCCCTGGCACTGGTCGGGGTCGCCATCGCCGGCCTCTACTCGATCGCCCGGTTCGAGCCGTTCGCCCCGAATCCGGCCGAACTCCGCCTGCCGCCCGGTCTGACCATCGAGCGCGACTCCGGCTCCGACGGCAGCTGCGGCCTGCACGCCTGCGTCCGGGACCTCTCCATCGGCAGCACCGAGGGCCTGCCGGCCGCCGAGATCGCCCGCCGGCTGCGCGCGGGGCTCGCCGCCGACGGCTGGACGGCGGGTCCGAGGAACAGCCTGCTCCGCCCACACGGCTGGCTGTTGGACAAGCGCGTGACCGAGCTCTACATCACCGAGCTCCCGGAGTCCGTCACGGTGGAGCTCGCCGGCCCGGACGGCGTCGACCGGGCCGCCCGGCTCCTGGTCCCCGGCCCCTGATCCCCGGCCGGCCCCGCCGGGTCCTGCGTACCGGAACCGGGGGGCGCCACCCGGGCGTCTGACTTCCGGGATGCCGCCGTTCGCCGTGTGGGGGGTCGTTGGCCGTGTGGGCCGCGCTGGGAGTGCTGTTCGCGCTGATACCGCTCGCCTTCTTCCTGGCGCGGGCCCGCACCCTGCCGTGGCGGGTGTCCGTCGGCGCCGCGCTGGGGCTCTGGGCGGCGCTGATGTTCGCGGTGGGCTTCGAGCTGCTCCAGCTGCGGAGCGAGGCCGAGCTGTGGGTGCTCTACCTGCCGGTCGCCGTGCTGCTGGCGGGCTTCGGCCTGCTGATGGAGCGGCAGTTGGAGGGCCCGCGCGAGGAGCGGCCGCGCGGCTGGGCCCGGGCGGCCGGTGTCGCCTTCTGGATCCAGCTGGCGCTGGCCGTACCCGCCGTCCCGCTGGCCGCGCTGGTCGCCTTCCACGAGGCCCAGGTGCCGTCCGCACAGGCCCTGCCGGACCTTCCGCGCGGGTACTCCACGCTCCGCGCCGGCCAGGACTGCGGCAGCGGCCACGACGCGGTCTGCTGGCGCACGCTCCACCTGGCCGGTCCGCCCGGGGTGCCGGTCGAGGAGGCCGCCGACCGGCTGCGGCCGCGGCACGCGTGCGAGCCGAACGGCTGGCTGCTCGACCGCCGCAGGCTCTGCACGGACGTCTCCACCGACGCCGGGACGATCGTCTACCGCGTCCGCCTCGGCAGCGGCCTGTAGCCGGCCCGCCGGGACCTCCGTCCCTTGCCCCGGGCGGCGCCCTCTGCTCGCGGACGGGTGTTCGTGGTGCGAAGGTATGGTCGAGGTGACCACTTCCTGAGACGACGGGACGGAGACACCCACGTGGCGCGCAGCGTGTACGTGACCGGCATCGACCGGGGGGACGGCCGGCAGGCGGTCGAACTCGGGGTCATGGAACTGCTCACCCGCCAGGTGGACCGGGTCGGGGTGTTCCGCCCGCTGGTACACGCCCACGCGCCCGGCGAGCCCGGCTCCGACCACGTGGTCGAGCTGCTGCGCGGCCGCTACCGGCTCGACCTCCCCTCCGCCGAGCTGTACGGGCTCACCTACGAGGAGGCCGCCGCGCTGCAGGCCGCCCAGGGGCAGGACGAACTCGTCTCCACCCTGGTCGACCGCTTCCGCGCGCTGGAGCGGCGCTGCCAGGCCGTCCTCGTCCTCGGCACCGACTTCGCCGACACCAACATCCCGGACGAACTGGCCTTCAACGCCCGGCTGGCCAACGAGTTCGGCGCCGCCGTGCTGCCGGTGGTCGGCGGCCGCTCCGAGGACCCGCAGACCGTGATCGCCGAGGTCCGCAACGCCCACCGCGCGTACACCGACCTCGGCTGCGAGACCCTGGCGATGGTCGCCAACCGGGTCGTGCCCGGCAACAAGCAGCGGATCCAGCGCACGCTCACCGAGAAGCTGCCGATCCCCGCCTACGTCATCCCCGAGGAGCCGGCGCTGGCCGCGCCGACCGTCGCCCAGCTGGTCGAGGCCACCGGCGCCGAGGTGCTGCTCGGTGACGCGGCGGGCCTGGCCCGGGACATCCGCGGCTTCGTCTTCGGCGGCGCCATGCTGCCGACCTTCCTGGACGCGCTGACCGAGGGCGCCCTGGTGGTCACCCCCGGGGACCGCGCCGACCTGGTGATCGGCTCGCTGGCCGCGCACGCCGCCGGTGCCCCGCCGATCGCCGGCGTGCTGCTGACGCTCGGCCAGCACCCCGGCCCGAACGTGATGGCGCTGGCCGCCCGGCTCGCCCCCGGCACCCCGGTCGCCGTCGTCCCCGAGGGCAGCTGGCCCACCGCCGCCGCCCTCACCCACCTGGAGGGCCGGCTCTCCGCGGCCAGCCCCCGGAAGGCCGAGATCGCCCTCGGCCTGTTCGAACTGCACGTCGACACCGCCGAGTTGACCAACCGGATCGAGGTCGGCCGGTCCGAGCGGGTCACCCCGATGATGTTCGAGCACGCGCTGCTGGAACGCGCCCGCTCCGACCGCCGGCACGTGGTGCTGCCCGAGGGCGCCGAGGAGCGGGTGCTGCGGGCCGCCGAGATCCTGCTGCGCCGCAACATCTGCGACCTCACCCTGCTCGGCGAGGTCGACGCCGTCCGCCGCCGGATAGCGGGCCTCGGCCTCGACCTCCCCACCGAGAACCCGCCCGCCGACCGCGCCCAGGTCCGGATCGTCGACCCGGCCACCAGCCCGCTGCGCCGCCAGTTCGCCGAGCTGTACGCCAGGCTGCGCGCCCACAAGGGCATGACCGTCGAACTGGCGCTGGACGTCGTCACCGACGTCAGCTACTTCGGCACCCTGATGGTCCAGGAGGGCATCGCCGACGGCATGGTCTCCGGCGCGGTGCACTCCACCGCCGCCACCATCCGGCCCGCCTTCGAGGTGATCAAGACCTCGCCGGGCGCCGCGATCGTCTCCTCGGTCTTCTTCATGTGCCTGGCCGACAAGGTGCTGGTCTACGGCGACTGCGCGGTCAACCCCGACCCGGACGCCCAGCAGCTCGCCGACATCGCCATCCAGTCGGCCGCCACCGCCGCCCAGTTCGGCGTCGAGCCGCGGGTCGCGATGCTCTCCTACTCCACCGGCACCTCCGGCTCGGGCGCCGACGTGGACAAGGTCCGCAAGGCCACCGAGCTGGTCCGCGAGCTGCGCCCGGACATCCTCGTCGAGGGCCCGATCCAGTACGACGCCGCGGTGGACGCCCATGTCGCGGCCACCAAGCTGCCGGGCTCTCCGGTGGCCGGCCGGGCCACCGTGCTGATCTTCCCGGACCTCAACACCGGCAACAACACCTACAAGGCGGTCCAGCGCTCGGCCGGCGCGGTCGCGGTCGGCCCGGTCCTGCAGGGTCTGCGCAAGCCGGTCAACGACCTCTCGCGCGGCGCGCTGGTCGAGGACATCGTCAACACGGTCGCGATCACGGCCATCCAGTCCCAGCGGCAGGCCGAAGGAGCCGACAAGTGAGCGAAGGTACCCGCGTCCTGGTCCTGAACGCCGGCTCCTCGTCGGTCAAGTACCAGCTGATCGACATGCTGGACGGCGCCCGGCTCGCCTCCGGGCTGGTCGAGCGGATCGGCGAGGCCGGCGGCCGGCTGGTGCACACCCCGCGCACCGGCGGGAAGCGGGAGGCCCTCCAGGTCTTCCCCGACCACTCCGCCGCGCTGAAGGCCGTCGCCGAGGAGCTCGCCGCCGACGGCGTCGGGCTGGACTCCCCCGAGCTGGCCGCGATCGGCCACCGGGTGGTGCACGGCGGTCTGCGGTTCACCGAGCCGACCGTGATCACCGACGAGGTGCTCCGGGAGATCCGCCGGCTGATCCCGGTCGCCCCGCTGCACAACCCGGCGAACATCACCGGCATCGAGGTGGCCCGCGCGCTGCGCCCGGACCTGCCGCAGGTGGCCGTCTTCGACACCGCCTTCCACGCCTCGATGCCGGAGTACGCGGCCCGCTACGCGGTCGACAAGGCCGTCGCGGACCAGCACCGGGTCCGCCGCTACGGCTTCCACGGCACCTCCCACCAGTACGTCTCACGGGCCACCGCCCGGCTGCTCGGCAAGGACCCGGCCGAGGTGAACGTGATCGTGCTGCACCTGGGCAACGGCGCCTCCGCCTCGGCGGTCGCCGGCGGGCGCTGCGTGGACACCTCGATGGGTCTGACCCCGCTGGAGGGCCTGGTGATGGGCACTCGTTCGGGTGATATCGACGCGGGCGTGGTGTTCCACCTGCACCGGGTCGGCGGTCTGTCCGTCGACGAGATCGACGACCTGCTCAACCGGCGCAGCGGCCTGCTGGGCCTGTGCGGCGACAACGACATGCGCGAGATCATGCGGCGGGCCGAGGAGGGCGACGCGGAGGCCCGGCTGGCCTTCGACGCCTACGTCCACCGGCTCCGCAAGTACATCGGGGGCTACTACGCGGTGCTCGGCCGGGTGGACGCGATCGCGTTCACGGCGGGTGTCGGCGAGAACGCGGCGCCGGTGCGCGCCGCCGCGACGTCCGGCCTGGAGGGGCTGGGAATCGCGGTGGACCCGGAGCTGAACTCGGTCCGCTCCGGCGAGGCCCGGATCATCTCACCGGCCATCCTTCCTTCGGGAGGCACCGCCCGGGTCGCCGTCGCCGTCGTCCCCACCGACGAGGAACTGGAGATCGCGCGGCAGGCCTTCGCCCTGGTGCACCGGGGGTCGGAGGACTGACAGACCGTCGTCTCGACCCTCGGAATCCTTCGTTGGCGATTCCTCACGATTCGTGCCGAATGCACCTATAACACGAACGGATAGACTGATCCATATGCGCCGAGCGAAAATTGTCTGCACCCTGGGTCCGGCCACGGACTCCTACGAACAGCTGAAGGCCATCGTCGAGGCGGGCATGAACGTCGCCCGACTGAACATGAGCCACGGCACCCACGCGGACCACGAGGAGCGGTACCGAAAGGTCCGCCAGGTCTCGGAGGACACCGGCAAGGCCATCGGCGTCCTGGCCGACCTCCAGGGTCCCAAGATCCGTCTGGCGACCTTCGCCAACGGCCCGGTGACCGTCGACAACGGCGACGAGTTCACCATCACCACCGAGGACGTCCCCGGTGACCAGCACATCTGCGGGACCACCTACAAGGGCCTGCCCGGCGATGTCAAGGCCGGCGACCCGATCCTGATCAACGACGGCGTCATCGCCCTGGAGGTCGTCAGCGTCGACGGCCCGCGGGTGAGGACCGTGGTCATCGAGGGCGGCGTGCTCTCGAACAACAAGGGCATCAACCTGCCCGGCGCGGCCGTGAACGTGCCCGCGCTGTCCGAGAAGGACAAGGACGACCTGCGCTTCGCGCTGGAGCTGGGCGTCGACATGGTCGCCCTCTCCTTCGTCCGCAACGCGGCCGACATCAAGGACGTCCACGAGGTCATGGACCAGGTCGGCATCCGCGTGCCGGTCATCGCCAAGATCGAGAAGCCCCAGGCCGTCGAGGCCATGGAGGAGATCGTCCTCGCCTTCGACGCGATCATGGTGGCCCGTGGCGACCTCGCCGTGGAGTACCCGCTGGAGCGGGTGCCGCTGGTGCAGAAGCGCCTGATCACGCTGGCCCGCCGGAACGCCAAGCCGGTCATCGTCGCCACCCAGATGATGGAGTCGATGATCCACGCCTCGCGGCCGACCCGCGCCGAGGTGTCCGACGTCGCCAACGCCATCCTGGACGGCACCGACGCGGTCATGCTGTCCGCGGAGTCCAGCGTCGGCAAGTACCCGGTCGAGACGGTCCGCACCATGAGCCGGATCGCCGAGAAGGCCGAGGAGGAGCTGCTCTCGCAGGGCCTCCAGCCGCTGAACCCGGGCCGCAAGCCGCGCACCCAGGGCGGCTCGATCGCCCGCGCCGCCTGCGAGCTGGGCGACTTCCTCAACGGCAAGGCGCTGGTCGCGTTCACCAAGTCCGGTGACACCGCCCGCCGCCTCTCCCGCTACCGCTCGCCGATCCCCGTGGTGGCCTTCACCCCGGACTCCGCGACCCGCAACCAGCTCTCGCTGAGCTGGGGCGTCGAGGCGTACGTGACCGAGCAGGTCGGCTCCACCGACGAGATGGTCGCCCAGGTCGACGGCGAGCTGCTGCGGATCGGCGAGCTGAACGAGGGCGACACCGTCATCGTCACGGCCGGCTCCCCGCCCGGTGTCCCCGGCAACACCAACATGGTGCAGGTGCACCACCTGGGTACCCGGAGCGAGTAGGCCCCGGCCCCCGGTACGACCGTACGAACGCCCGTGGGGCGGTCCCTCCGCAGTGGAGGGACCGCCCCACGGGCGTTCTCCGGGCCGCCCGGCCCGGAGACCGGTCGCTACTTGTTGCCGGGGTAGGGCAGGTCGTCGTTGTAGAGCCGCATGCCGGGGATCTTCAGGGTGCCGCCGAACTGGCCGGCCTGGATCGCGGTGACGCCCTTCAGCTCCAGGTCCAGCGGGATCGGGATGGAGCCGATCAGGTCGTACAGCCAGCGCGGCAGGGTGTCCGGGGTGAGGGTGATCTCGCCCAGGTCGATCGGGATCGGCAGGCCGAGCACCTTCGAGAGGTGGCCGGAGAGCCGCTCGACGTACATCGTGACCGGGCCCTTGCGCATCGTCGAGGTCGAGCCCGGGGCCCCCTTGACGTGGAAGGTCTTGCCGTTCCCCTCCAGGGTCGACATGTCGAGGTTGTCGATGTCGACCGTGGAGACCACGAACTTCAGCACCCGCTTGGTGCCGGTGGGCGTCTTCACGTCGTACACGCCGTGGAAGGCCGCGCCGTACAGCGCGAGGCGGGTGGTGAGCAGCGTCCAGTTCTGCTCCGGGACGACGTGCTCGCCGGCCGCCGCGCCCGCCGTCAGGCCGCGGGCGTCCACGGCGCAGTTCGGGTTGGCCGAGGGCGAGCCGGACGGCGTGGCGGCGGTCTTCGCGGAGGGCTTGGCCGTGGCGCCGGCCGACGGCGCCGCCTTCGGGCTCGCCTTGGCGGCGCCCGAGGCCTGGGCGCCGGGCTGGGGCCGGGTGCCGTTCTGAGCCGGCGTACCGGCCTGGGTCGGCGTACCGGTCTGGGCGGCCGAGCCGGGCTGGGCCGCGGGCGGCTGCGCGGCGGTCGTCCCGGCGTCGGCCGGGGGCGCCGGGGCCTGCTGCGCGCTCGCCGTGCCCGCCGCGGGCTGCACCGGGGCCGCCGCGCGGGTGTCGGGGGTGCTCGCGGCCGGCGCCGCGGGGCCGGCGCTCGCCGACGGGCTGGGCGAGGCGCTCGGGTGGAGCAGCTTGCCGACCCCGCCGAGCAGGTCGTCGATCAGCCCGCTCTGGACGGCTCCGGTGCCGCCGCCCTGGTACACGGCGGCGACCGCGCCGGTGGTGGCGGGAGCGGTGGCCGCGGTCCGGGTGGGCGCGGGCGCGGTGGCCGGGGCCTGGGTCGGCACCTGGGTGGGCGCGGCGGTCGGGGCCTGGGTCGGCGCCGCCGTCGGGGCCTGGGTGGGGACGGCCGTCGGGCCCGTCGTCGGAGCGGCCGTCGGGGCGGTCGTCGGGACGGCGGTGGGCCCGGTGGACGGACCGTCGGTCGGCGGGGTCAGCTCGCTCTTGGGAACGGGCGTCTCCTCCACCGGCGAGACGTCCGGGACGGACTCCGGCGCGGTGGCGCACGGCTTGCCGGCCGAGGTCTCGGCGATGGCCGATCCGGGCGTGTAGGCGGCGGCCATCAGCAGCGCCGTGGGCACCGCCGCCATCGCCAGCGCGCGGCCTCTCAGCCGGACCCGGACGGGCGTCCGGGGTGCCGCGTGCCGGGCGGTGCGCTGCTCGGGCAGGGCCGGCCGGTCCTGCCGGTCGTCCGAGCCGGTCACCGTGCCTCCTTCCGGTCCCCGGACTGCTGCTGCGGGACGGTGCCCTCGGCGGCCTGGTCCGTGGCGGGGTGCGCGGGCGCGCCCTGGTCGGGGACGACCGGCAGCGGCGCGGTGGCGGGCTCGGTCGCGGCGGTAGCGGTGACGGTGGCCGCAGTGGCAGCGGGTGCGGTGGCCACCGACTGCGCGGTGGCCACCCCGGCGGCGTCGGCGGCCTCCGGCTCGGGCAGCGGCGCCCAGGCGACCATCAGGCCGCCGCCGATCAGGCCCGGCAGCAGCGCCATCCCGAAGCCGGCCAGGTTGGAGACCGGGATCGAGACCAGGGTGAGCAGGGTGGTGGCGACGCCGGAGAAGACCCGGATGGCCGGCTGGAACCAGGCGGTGAGGCCGAGCACGACCAGCAGGACGCCGATGATCAGCGAACCGGCGCCGGCCGTGGTCGCCATGGTCACCGTCATGCCGCTCAACGAGAGCTTGGCATACGGGAAGTACATGACCGGGACGCCGGCCATCATGGCCAGCAGGCCCCCGTAGAAGGGACGGGTCCGACGGAAGTTACGGATCACCCGACGCACCCACTGCGCGGGGTTCTCGTGCTCGGCGGGCCGCAGCCCGGCAAGGGCGCTGGACACGATGCAGCTCCTCGATGTCGTGAACGAGGGGGAAAAACGGGACGAGGAGGACCGGGGACGGCGCGCGCACCGCCCCCAGCCCCCCGGGTGCCGTGGTCGGTGACGGGCCTGACGGCCCGTCACCGGTCAACGGCCTAGTAGCACTCGTGGCCGCCGTCGGTGTGCAGCGCGAGCTTCAGGCCGTTCAGCTTGAAGGTGCCGGCCGAGGTGGCCCAGGCGGTCTGCTTGACGTCGAGCAGGTCGGCCGCATCGGCGGCCTGGGCGAAGCCGACCCCGCCGGAGGGCAGGCCCGTGCCGAGCCTGGACTTCCAGTTCTGGGTGGCGGAGCCCTTCAGGGTGGAGGCATCCTGACCGATGTTGATGTTGGTGAAGGTGGCGTCCGCGCTCAGCTGGTCGAGGTCGATCAGCAGGTTCTCGGCGGAGACCTGCTTGTCCTTGTCATCGGTGTTGCCGGCCTCCAGACGGAGGGTGATCTTCGGCAGCTTCCAGGGCAGGCCCGGGATGATGTTGGGGTCGGTCACCACCGACTGGCAGAGGCCCTTGATCCGAGCCTTGTCGAAGGCCGACACGGCAACCGGGTGCGGCGTGCCGTTGGACTCGGCGTCGATCGAGCCGAACTGCGCGAAGTTGGTGCCGTGCAGCTCCTGTGCGGTGACCTTGAAGCTCTGGCCGGAGACGCTGAACGAAGCCGCCAGAGCGTTGTTCGCCAGCGCGACGCCCACCGCGGCGGTGGCCGCGAGGCTGGGCACCATCACCAGGGCGAAACGCTTCCAACGGGTCTTGCCGTGGGTCTGGGACATGCGAGTCCTCCTTCTAGGACGTACATCTCCGGCTCCCCGGCGGTGCGTCCCGCACCGGTGGGGGCCTGGGATGGGAGAGAGCTACGTCCTCGGTAGCGGAGAGCGCCTTGGGCGTCGTCGGACGCGGGAGCGGCCGGTGTACGGCTGCACTCCCGTCCCGGCACCGGCCACCCTTGCGGGGCGGCGGGCAGGACCGACGACATCGGCGATCACCCCCGAGCGACAACCAGCGACCGCGCGGGCCGCGCGGCCGGTCGAAGGACAGGAACCGCCGTGGGACCGCGGATACCCCCCTGCCCTTCCTGCCGACGGCCGGGGCCGACGGCTCGCCCGGTGGGGATCCCTCGCTCCGCTTCACCGACCGACTGTCGGAGGGTTTGGAGTCTGGGACCGGGCGTCGCCGATCGTGCTTGAATCCCGGGCGAAGCACAAGGGGTTCATTACTGACGGGTAATCCAACAACAGACGCCGTCGATCATGGAATCGGCCGCTCGCGCACCCTGAGTGATGTCTTGAAGAAATCGTGACGGCGAAATCCGCCGGAAACGCCAGTGAAACACCCGTGGGTGGTCACATAAAGTGACCACCCACGGGTGTTGTCAAGATTTGGTAAACCTCTGCTCCGATGACCGGATTGTCGCCAAATCGTCAGCGACACCGCAGGTCATCAACCGTGCCGGAACGGACCTTCCGCAGGCCTCAGAACAGCACGCGGGCCAGCGCACCGCGCGCCGCCGTCACTCGCGGGTCGTCGGTGCCGATCACCTCGAACAGCTCCAACAGTCGTACCCGCGCGGCGTCCCGGTCCTCGCCGAAGGTCCGCCCGACGGTGTCCACCAGCCGGCCGAAGGCGTCCTCGACGTGACCGCCGACCAGGTCCAGGTCCGCCGCCTCCAGCTGGGCGGCGACGTTCTTCGGGTCGGCCGCGGCCGCGGCGCGGACGGCCTGCGGGTCCAGCACCTCCACCCGGCTCAGCAGCTGCGCCTGGGCCAGGCCCAGCTTGGCCTCGGTGTTGCCCGGCTGGTCGGCCAGCACGTTCCGGTAGGCCTGGACGGCGCCGCCCAGGTCGCCCCGGTCCAGCGCCTCGTGCGCCGCCGCCAGGGCCGGGTCCTCGGGCACGTACGGGCCGGCCTCGCCCGCCTCCGCGGCGGGCGCCCCGGCGCCGCCGACGATGCCGAAGCGCTGCTCGGCGACCAGGATCAGCTGGTCCAGCACCTTGCGGACGTTGGCCTCGCTCTCCGCGCCCTGGAACAGCGGCACGAGCTGGCCGGCCACCACGGCCATCACGGCCGGGATGCCCTGGATGCCGAACTGCTGCGAGATCAGCGGGTTGGCCTCGACGTCGATCTTGGCGAGCACGATCCGGCCGGCGTACTCCTCGGCCAGGTTCTCCAGGATCGGGCTGAGCTGCTTGCAGGGCCCGCACCACTCGGCCCAGAAGTCGATGACCACCGGCACTTCGGTGGAGCGCTGGACGACCTCGGCCTCGAAGGTGTCCTCGGTGACGTCGATGACGAGCGGGTAGTCCGCCTGCACCGGGGCCACTCCGGCCGCTTCGGCGGCGGCCGCCTGGCGGGCCCGCTCGGCCTTGGCCTGCTCGGCCTTCTGGGCAGCCTCGCCGGCTGCCTTCACTGCGGCGAGGTCGACCGCACCGCGCAGGGCGGAGCTGTTGGGACGCGAATTCCGTGGCTGCATGGCACTATCCTCCCCCGTCTGCGCTGTCGGCGGGCACCAACCACCGGGAAAGTCGCTCCGCGCGGGCCGCGCGGGCCCGCTTCCCTGGCGGGAGCCCCTCCCCCGGTAGCCCGAACCGTTCGGCGCGGATCCCCACCCGCGCCTGCGCCGCCCCCGTCCCACGGGTTGCGGCGCCTGGTTGTCACTGCTTTCGCTACAGGTCGTAGCGTAACTGGACCGAGGCCCCCCGCCGCAACCCCCCGGGGCCATCCCGGGACGTGAGCTGCCCCACTTTCCCGCCCGGCCAGGCTGACCTGGACGGCGAACAGTCGCTACCGTTACCAGCCCCACCCAAGTTACTTACCGGTAGACCGCAAGGAGGCCCCGGTGTCGGCCGCCCAGCCCCCCACGACCGCGCCGAGCCAGGACGCGGAGAACACCGCGATCCGCGCCAAGGGGCGCCCGCGCAGCGCCGCCGCCGACCTCGCGATCCTGGACGCCACCCGCGAGACCCTGGCCGAACTCGGCTGGGGCGGGCTGACCATGGGCCACGTCGCCACCCGCGCCAAGGTCGCCAAGACCACCCTGTACCGCCGCTGGCCCTCCAAGAACGAACTGGTGGTCGACGCCGTCGCCAGCCTCTTCGACGAGCTGGTGATGCCGGACCTCGGCAGCCTGCGGGCCGACATCGAAGCCGTGGTGGCCCAGTTCGCCGACCTGCTGGCCCGCCCGGAGACCCAGGCCGCGCTGCTCGCGCTGTTCGCCGAGGGCACCCGCGACCCGCAGCTGCGCCGGCGGATCCGGGAGGCGATCGTCGACCCGCAGAAGCACCTGGTCCGCCAGGGCCGGGCCGCCGCCCAGACCCGCGGCGAGCTGCACCCGGACGGCGACCCGGTGACGGCCTGCGAGGAGATCGACATCATCTTCGACACCATCGCCGGCACGGTCGAGCACCGCGTGCTGGTCAGCGGCGAGCCGATCACCGCCGAGTGGACCCGGCGCTTCACCAACCTGCTGCTCGGCCCCTTCCCCAGCCTCGCCGGGGACTGAGCGGCCGCTCCCCGGCCCGCCCGGGGACCGGGTGCCCAGACGGCGAGAACCGCCCCGCAGCAGGCTGCGGGGCGGTTCTCCACACCATCACGCGATCGGCCGGGCCGGCCTCGCGGGCCGGCCTAGTGCCGCGTCAGGCAACGTTTGCCCGTCAAGGGGCGGCGTCCGGTGCGTGCTATCGGCGTGCCGGCCGGAAGCCCTCGTACTGGACGTACTTGGGCTTTCGGCCGGTGCGGCGAGAGTGCGTGCCGGGCGTCGCGACGGGGCGAAGGTTGCCTGACGCGGCACTAGAAGACGGCGGACTCCCGGTACGTGCCCCACTCCTCGCGCAGCGCGTTGCAGATCTCGCCCAGGGTGGCCTCGGCCCGCACCGCGTCCAGCATCGGCGGGATCATCGACTCGCCCGAGCGCGCCGCCGCCAGCATCGCGTCCAGCCCGGCCCGCACCGCCGCCTCGTCGCGGGCCGCCTTGCGCTCGGCCAGCGCCCGCACCTGCTCGCGCTCGACCTCGTGGCTGACCCGCAGGATCTCCAGCTCGGGAGTGACGCTGCGCGGGTGGCAGTTGACGCCGACGACCCGCTTCTCGCCCTTCTCCACACCCTGCTGGTACTGGAAGGCCGCCTCGGCGATCTCCCCGGTGAAGTAGCCCTCCTCGATCCCGCGCAGGATCCCGGAGGTGATCGGCCCGATCTCGTGGTCCTCCCGGCCCTTGTCCAGGATCCGCCGGAAGATCTCCTCGGCCTGCTCCTCGATCCGGTCGGTGAGCGCCTCGACGTACCAGGAGCCGCCCAGCGGGTCGGCCACGTTGGTGATGCCCGTCTCCTCCATCAGCACCTGCTGGGTGCGCAGGGCGATCTCGGCGGCCTGCTCGGAGGGCAGCGCCAGGGTCTCGTCCAGGGCGTTGGTGTGCAGCGAGTTGGTGCCGCCGAGGACGGCCGACAGCGCCTCCACCGCGGTGCGCACCACGTTGTTGTACGGCTGCTGCGCCGTCAGCGAGACACCGGCGGTCTGGGTGTGGAAGCGCAGCCACTGCGCCTTGTCGGTCTTGGCCCCGAAGCGCTCGCGCATCCAGCGGGCCCAGATCCGGCGGGCGGCGCGGAACTTCGCGATCTCCTCGAAGAAGTCCAGGTGCGCGTCGAAGAAGAAGGACAGGCCGGGCGCGAAGACGTCCACGTCCAGGCCCCGGGAGAGGCCCAGCTCGACGTAGGCGAAGCCGTCCGCCAGGGTGTACGCCAGCTCCTGCGCGGCCGTCGCCCCGGCCTCGCGGATGTGGTAGCCGGACACGGAGAGCGGCTTGTACGCGGGGATGCCCCGGGCGCAGTAGGCCATCAGGTCGCCGATCAGACGCAGGTGCGGCTCGGGGGAGAAGAGCCACTCCTTCTGGGCGATGTACTCCTTGAAGATGTCCGTCTGGAGGGTGCCGTTCAGCACCGCCGGGTCGACGCCCTGGCGCTCGGCGGCCACCAGGTACATGCAGAAGATCGGCACGGCCGGGCCGCTGATCGTCATCGAGGTGGTGACCTCGCCGAGCGGGATGCCCTTGAACAGCACCTCCATGTCGGCGGCCGAGTCGATGGCCACACCGCAGTGGCCGACCTCGCCGAGCGACTTGCCGTCGTCCGAGTCGTACCCCATCAGGGTCGGCATGTCGAAGGCGACCGAGAGGCCGCCGCCGCCCGAGTCCAGGATCATCCGGTAGCGCTCGTTGGTCTGCTCGGCGTTGCCGAAGCCGGCGAACTGGCGGATGGTCCAGGTCCGCCCCCGGTAGCCGGTGGCGTGCAGACCGCGGGTGTACGGGTACTCGCCCGGCCAGCCGATCCGCTCGAAGCCCTCGACGGGCTGCCCGGGAGCCGGTCCGTAGACCGGCTCGACCGTGTCGCCGGACAGGGTGGTGAAGTCCGCGTCCCGCTTGCGTGCGCTGTCGTACCGCTGCTGCCAGCGCTGCCGCCCGCGCTCGATCTCCTCGGCGTCCATGGCCCCGAACTCCGCTCCGTACGGCCGCCACGGTAGCGGGGCGGCACAACTATGAGGACGTCCTACTAATTTACTCGGACGTCCTAGTACTTGTCGATGGCGACAGGCCGGGGTGGTGGATGAACAGCTGCGCAACGGCAGGGGCGCAACGGCAGGGGCGCCCCTCCCCGAACGGGAGGAGCGCCCCTGGAACCCCTGAGGTCAGACGCCGGCGGGCTGGCGGGCGCCGGCGGCGGGCAGCTGCCCGGCCGCCTCGCGCACCACGCGCCGCTCGGCGACGAAGGAGGCGAACGGGATGCAGCCGGCGGCGAGGGTGAAGACCAGCCGGCCCAGCGGCCACTTGAGCTTCTGGCCGAGCAGGAAGGTGACCACGAAGTACCCGATGTAGAGGTAGCCGTGCAGCATCGCCACGTAGGTGGTGATGTCCTCGGCCGTGTGGAAGCCGTACTTCGCCACCATGAAGCCGCAGAACACCAGCAGCGCGACACCGGTCGCGATCGCCAGGGCCCGGTACCAGCCCAGCAGGGGGGTCGCCTTCATACTCACATCGCCTCGCTTGGCAGGATCGGCAGGTACGTCCGGATCTGCGCACCGCTCCGAACGAGGGTAGCCGCCTTCACGGCCGCCGCCGCGCAGGCCCCCGGGGCGGCGGCTACGGCGCCCCGCCGCCCTCCGGCTCGGTGAAGTCCCCCGCCGCCACGCGCAGCGGCCTCAACAGGTCGAACACCTGGCGGCACTGGTCCGGGCCGTACTCCTCCAGGCCGAACTCCATCGCCATCAGCTCCCGGGTGGCCCCTTCGACCACCTCGCGGCCCCGGTCGGTGATGGCCGCGAGCACGCCCCGGCCGTCCAGCGGGTTGGGGCGGCGGGCGACCAGGCCGGCCCGCTCCAGGCGGTCGACGGTGTTGGTGACGCTGGTCGGGTGGACCATCAGCCGCTCACCGACCTTGGAGAGCGACAGCTCGCCGGTCCGGCTGAAGGTGAGCAGCACCAGCGCCTCGTAGCGGGCGAAGGTCAGCCCGTACGGCTTGAGCACCGCGTCCACCCGCGCGAGCAGGATCTGGTGCGCGCGCATGATCGAGGTGATCGCCGCCATGGAGGGGACCGCGCCCCAACGGCGGGCCCACAGCTCGTCGGCGCGGGCGATCGGGTCGAAGTCGAGTGCGAGGGGCTTGGCCACCTCCTTACCGTACCGGCGTACGGGGCGGGTGATACCAGTCGTCCTGATGGTGGACAAGCGCGACACGTGGCGGGATCCCGCCAGCCGGATCGTCAGGTACGTACCAGTGCGTTACGCGGGTGTGAACCCCCGCCAACCGGGCTCCACCCGGCGGCCGTTGGCCCCCGAACCGGGCGCCCGGCCCATGATCAGGCCTCGGTTCGGGCGGTAACCCGCTGCAAGAGCGGGTGCTTTGGGGGCATTTGTCGGGCTGTTCACAATCCGCCGGTCTGGCGAGACCTGGCCAATAGGTGAACCAGACCTGTCATTTCACTTGTTGGATTGTCATGCTTTCGCCCAGCCCCGTTCCGGCGGCCACCGCCCCACTCACCGGTGACCCGCCGATCGACCGCACGGAGCAGCACGCCAGCGCCCGTTCCCGCCCCTCAAGGTGCCAACCCCGGCACCACGGGACGCGGCGCAACCGCACACCCGCGGTTTCCCGGAAGGACCTGTACGTGAAGCGCAAGCTCGCAGCCGTCGCCGTACTCTCCGCCACCGCTCTCCTCACCGGCGTGGTCCAGGTGAGCACCGCCGCCCAGGCCGCTCCCACGCCCCCCGCCGAGGCCCAGGCCGCCCAGGCCGCCCAGCAGCGCGCCGCCGTCGTGGCACTGGCGAACGGTCAGGCCGGACCGCTGGCCCAGGCCCTCGCCCTGGGCGGCCAGGAGCAGCTGGTCGCCAAGGACGCCGTGATCGACGCCGACGGCACCCGGCACCTCCGCTTCGAGCGCACCTACGCCGGCCTGCCGGTCCTCGGCGGCGACCTGGTCGTGCACCAGGCCGCCGACGGCGGGCTGGAGTCGGTCGACAAGGCCGTCACCGAGCAGATCGCCCTGCCGAGCCTGAGCCCGAAGCTCTCCGCCGACAAGGCCGCCGCCCAGGCCGCCGGCGCGGTGCAGGCCACCGTCGGTATCGCCGCCGACAAGGACGAGTCGCCGCTGCAGGCGGTCCACCAGACCGGCGCCGCCAAGCTGGTCGTCTGGGCCGCCGACGGCAACCCGCGGCTGGCCTACCAGACCGTCGTCGAGGGCATCCGGGCCGACGGCACCCCGAGCAGCCAGCAGCTGGTCACCGACGCCGCCACCGGCGAGGTGCTCTCCACCCACGAGCAGGTGCAGACCGCCACCGGCAGCGGCACCGGCGTCTTCGTCGGCAAGGTCCCGCTGACCACCACCAGCGTCTCCGGCGGCTACTCGCTGAAGGACGCCTCGCGCGGCGGCCAGTCCACCGTGGACTTCAAGAACCGCACCTCCGGCTCGGGCACCCTGTACACCGACGCCGACAACGTCTGGGGCACCGGCGCCGTTTCCAACGGCCAGTCGGCCGCGGTGGACGCGCAGTTCGGCGCGGCGGCCACCTGGGACTTCTACAAGAACACCTTCGGCCGCAACGGCATCAAGAACAACGGCGTCGGCGCGACCAGCCGGGTCCACTACGGCAAGAACTACGTCAACGCCTTCTGGAGCGACGACTGCTTCTGCATGTCGTACGGCGACGGCGCGAGCAACACCCACCCGCTGACCGCGCTGGACGTGGCGGGCCACGAGATGACCCACGGCGTCACCTCGGCCACCGCCAACCTGAACTACTCCGGCGAGTCCGGCGGTCTCAACGAGGCCACCTCGGACATCTTCGGCACCATGGTCGAGTGGTCGGCCAACCTCGCCTCCGACAAGCCCGACTACCTCATCGGCGAGAAGATCGACATCAACGGCGACGGCACGCCGCTGCGCTACATGGACAAGCCCTCCAAGGACGGCGGTTCGGCCGACTCCTGGTCCTCCTCGGTCGGCGGCCTGGACGTCCACTACTCCTCCGGCGTCGGCAACCACTTCTTCTACCTGCTGGCCGAGGGCAGCGGCGCCAAGACCATCAACGGCGTCAGCTACAACAGCCCGACCTCCAACGGCTCCACCCTCACCGGGATCGGCCGGGACAAGGCCGCGGCGATCTGGTACCGCGCCCTGACCGTGTACTTCACCTCCACCACCAACTACAAGGCGGCCCGCACCGGCACCCTGAAGGCGGCGGCGGACCTGTACGGCTCCACCAGCACCGAGTACAACGCGGTCGCGGCCGCGTGGAGCGGTGTCAACGTCAACTGACGCCGACGCCTGCGGTACGGACGCCCGGGACCCTCGTCGAGGGGGCCCCGGGCGTCCGCGCGTGCGCTCCAGCCCGCCCGTAGCAGCGCCCCCGGGGAGCGCAAGGGGGCCTGCGTTGGCGGGATCCCGCCAACGCCGCGAACCACCCGATAACGGTCACCGGCCGCAGCCGAACCAGCAGCCCCAACCCACTGGCGAGACCTGGCCAATAGGCCCCGGCGCCCTGTCCCCGGACCCCTTGAATTGTCATGCTTCTGCCCAAAGCCCCGTTCGGCGGCCGTCACCCCCACCCCCGACGGCTCGCCGAGGACCGCACGGGAGCAGCACGTCAGCGCCCGTACCGCCCCACGGCGCCAACCCCGGCGCCCCGGTACGCGGCGTGACCGCGCACACGCGGTTTCGTGGAAGGAACCCCGTACGTGAAGCGAAAGCTGACAGCCGGAGCCGTACTCTCCGCCACCGCCCTCCTGGCCGGCGCCATCCAGGTCGCCGCCGCCCCCGCCCAGGCCTCCGCGCCCTCGGTGGCGCAGCAGCGCGACGCGCTGATCGCCCTGGCGGACGGGCAGGCCGCCCCGGTGGCCGCGGCGCTCGGGCTCGGCGGCCAGGAGCGACTGGTCGTCAAGGACGCGGTGGTGGACACCAACGGCGACCGCCACCTGCGCTACGAGCGGACCTTCGGCGGCCTGCCGGTCCTCGGCGGCGACCTGATCGTGCACCAGCGGGCCGGCGGCGCGATCGCCTCGGTGGACCGTGCCTTCGACGGGCGGCTGTCGCTGCCCGGCCTGAGCCCGAAGCTCTCCGCGGACCAGGCCGCCGCCCAGGCGACCGGCGCGGTCCGGGCCACCATCGGCATCGCGGCCGACCAGGACGAGTCGGCGATCAGCCGGGTCGACGGCGCCGGCGCGGCCACCCTGGTGGTCTGGGCCGCCGACGGCAACCCGCGGCTGGCCTACCAGACGGTGGTCCAGGGCCAGCGGGCCGACGGCACCCCGAGCAGCCAGCGGCTGGTCACCGACGCGGCCAGCGGCGCGGTGCTCTCCACCCACGAGGAGTTCCAGACCGCGACCGGCAGCGGCAAGGGCGTCCACGTCGGCTCGGTCACCCTGACCACCACCCAGAGCGGCTCGACCTACCAGCTCAAGGACGCGTCCCGGGGCAACCAGTCGACCGGCAACGCCGCCAGCGGGAACGCGGTCTTCACCGACGCGGACAACGTCTGGGGCAACGGTCTCGCCTCCAACGTCCAGTCCGCCGCCGTGGACGCCCAGTTCGGCGCCGGCGCGACCTGGGACTACTACAAGAACACCTTCGGCCGCAACGGCATCAAGAACAACGGCGTCGGCGCGACCAGCCGGGTCCACTACGGCACCAACTACGTCAACGCCTTCTGGAACGACGCCTGCTTCTGCATGACGTACGGCGACGGCGCGGGCAACACCCACCCGCTGACCGCGATCGACGTGGCCGGCCACGAGATGACCCACGGCGTCACGGCGGCCACCGCCGGGCTGGTCTACTCCGGCGAGTCCGGCGGCCTCAACGAGGCCACCTCGGACATCTTCGGCACCATGGTCGAGTGGTACGCCAACCTGCCGGGCGACGTGCCGGACTACTGGATCGGCGAGAAGCTCAACCTCAACGGCAACGGCACCCCGCTGCGCTACATGGACAAGCCCTCCAAGGACGGCGCGTCCAAGGACTCCTGGTACTCCGGGGTCGGCAACGTGGACGTGCACTACTCCTCGGGCGTGGCCAACCACTTCTTCTACCTGCTGGCCGAGGGCAGCGGCGCCAAGACCATCAACGGCGTCAGCTACAACAGCCCGACCTCCAACGGCTCCACCATCGTCGGCATCGGCCGGAACAAGGCCGCGGCGATCTGGTACCGCGCGCTGACCGTGTACTTCGTCTCCACCACCAACTACAAGGCCGCCCGCACGGCGACCCTGAAGGCGGCGGGGGACCTGTACGGCGTGAACAGCACCGAGTACAACACGGTGGCCGCCGCCTGGAGTGCCGTGAACGTCTGACCAGGGCCCGTCCGGTCGCCCGGCAGGACCGGCCGGACGGGACCGACCCCCCGGAAACACCGACAGGCTGTCGCGGCCCACGGGAGAGGAGGCCGCGGCAGCCTGTCGGCCTGCCGCCGGGGGGCTCAGGCTGCGGCGGGCTCGCGCGTCGGGGCGAGCTCGCCGCGCTCCTCCTTGGCCAGGGTGCGCTCGGCGAAGAAGCCGCCGGTGGGCAGCACCGAGAGGACGAACAGCAGGATGCCGCGCTTGGCGTCCCACTTCTGCGTCTGCCAGGCCATGATCCAGAACACCACGTACAGGACGAACAGGACCCCGTGGATCATGCCCATCGCCGGTACGGCGTTGAAGCTGGTGGTGCGCTTGAGGACCGAGCACACCAGGAGCAGGAGGAAGGAGAGGCCCTCGGGGCCGGAGACCAGGCGCAGGCGGTGGACGGCACTGCTGTTCACGATGGGTACCTCGATGCGGGGTCGGAGATCGCTTGTGAACCGGCTCACAAACATCCCCGCCATTATCACCGAGCACATGTCCGGACCCTGCGCCGGGGCCCCGGGCGTGCCCGATGTCACAGCCCTGCAGCAGATCCCCGCCGGCCGCCGCGGCCCGCCGGTCCGCGCCCCTATCCTGCTGCCGCGCGCCACGGGCCGTCCGGGCGCCGTCCGCATCGCACCACGGGGGTACGACCGATGTTGAAGCCGGACTGGGACCGAAGGACCTGCGCCAGGCGCGGCCACATCACCTACGCGCCGACCGAGCCCGAACTGAGCCGCCGCCTGCACGTCGCCACCGCGCTCGGCGAGGCCTGGCGCTGCCTGCGCTGCGGGGACTTCGCGCTCGGCGCCCCGCACGGCTCCGGACCGGCCGAGGAGGCCCCGCTGGTGCCCCGCGGCAAGGCCCTGCGGGACCTGTTCATCCTGCGCTTCCTGGCGGTCGAGCGGCTGCTGCGCGGACTGCTGATCGTGGTGGTGGCCTGGGGCGTCTGGAAGTTCTCCAACAGCCAGGACGCGGTGCGCCGGGTCTTCGACGAGAACCTGACGGTCTTCAGGCCGGTGACCGAGCACTTCCACTGGGACCTGGAGCACTCCCCGATCGTCGACACCATCCGCCGGACCTTCGACTACGAGCACAGCACCCTGGTGATCGTCGCCGCGGCGCTCCTGCTGTACGCGCTGATCGAGATCGTCGAGGCGGTCGGCCTCTGGCGCGGCCGGCGCTGGGCCGAGTACCTGACCGTGGTGGCCACCGCGGCCTTCCTGCCGCTGGAGGTGTACGAGCTGACCGAGCACGTCAGCGCGGTCAAGATCGGCACGCTGGCGCTGAACATCGTCGCGGTGCTCTGGATCCTGCTCTCCAAGCGGCTCTTCGGCCTGCGCGGCGGCGTGGTGGCCTTCGAGGCGGAACGCCACTCGGCCTCGCTGCTGGAGGTCGAGCTCGCCGCCGGGGCGGTGCCGCCGGGCGCCCGCACCCCGGTCTGATCCGGGCCGTTTTGTCGCAGACCGGTACCAGAACACCGCCGCCCCCTCCCACTGGCCCGCAGAATCCGGCTACATTGCGGCGGTGGCACAGTTTCGACTCCAGGGGTCCAAGACGCTCGCCGTCGACATGACGGGCGATGGCGTGAAAGCCAGAAACGGCTCAATGGTCGCGTACACCGGCCAGATGAACTTCAAGAAGCTCTCCGGCGGCGGTGACGGTCTGCGCGGCATGGTGACCCGCCGACTGACCGGTGAGCAGATGACGGTCATGGAGGTGAAGGGGCAGGGCACCTGCTACTTCGCCGACCGGGCCACCGAGATCAACCTGGTCCGGTTGAACGGCGAGACGCTGTACGTCGAGGCGGACAACCTCCTCTGCACCGAGGGCACGCTGAAGACCGGCACCACCTTCACCGGGCTCAACGGCATCTCCTCCGGCAACGGCCTGTTCACCACCAAGGTCGAGGGCCACGGCTGGGCGGCCGTCACCTCCAAGGGTCCCGCGATCATCCTGCGGGTCTCCCAGGGGATGCCGCTGCGGGTCGACCCGGGGGCGTACGTGGCGCACACCGGCAACCTGAACCGCAGCCTGAAGTCGGGCGCGGGCTGGTCCACCTTCATCGGCGAGGGCGGCGGCGAGGCCGTCCAGGTGGAGTTCGCCGGCGAGGGCCTGGTCTACGTGCAGCCGTCCGAGAAGCTCACCGTCGGGGGCGACGTCTGATGCCGTTCACCAGGATCAACAACAAGATGATCGAGGCCCGGGTCGTCCCCGGGCAGCGGCTCTTCAGCCAGCGCGGCGCGATGCTCGCGTACACCGGCGAGGTCCGCTTCACCCCGAACGTGATGGGCGGGCAGGGCGGGGTCATGTCGATGATCGGCCGCCGGGTGGCCAACGAGGACACCCCGCTGATGACCGTCGAGGGCCAGGGCACCGTGATGTTCGGCCACGGCGGCCACCACGTCCACGTGATCGAGCTGGCGGGCGACACCCTGTGCGTCGAGGCCGACCGGCTGCTGGCCTTCGACGGCTCGCTGCAGCAGTCCACGATGTTCATGGGCTCGCAGGGCGGCGTGATGGGCATGGTCCGCGGCCAGGTCACCGGCCAGGGCCTGTTCACCACCAAGCTGGACGGCCACGGCTCGGTCGCGGTGATGGCGCACGGCGGCGTCTTCGAGCTGCCGATCACCCCGCACCAGCCGGTGCACGTCGACCCCCAGGCCTACGTCGCGCACCGCGGCCAGGTCCAGAACAAGCTGTCCACCGCGCTGGGGTGGCGCGACATGATCGGACGCGGCTCGGGCGAGGCCTTCCAACTGGAGCTGTCCGGGAACGGCACCGTGTTCGTGCAGGCGAGCGAGGAGAAGCTCTGATGTCCTACCCGCCGCAGCCCCCGTACGGGCAGCCGAGCGACCCGTACGGACAGCAGTCGCCGTACAACCAGCCGACCCAGCCCGGGTTCCCGGCCGCCCCGCCGCCCGGCTACGGGCAGCAGCCCGGGCAGCAGCCGTACCCGCAGCAGGGCTACCCGCAGCAGGGCTACCCGCAGCAGGGCGGCTACCCGCCCCCGCCGCCGCAGGGCTACCCGCCGGCGCCCCCGCAGAACTACGCCCAGGAGCAGTACGGCGGCGCCCAGGCCCCGTTGCCCAAGGCGCAGGACGGCTCCGGCCCGGTGGTGCACGACGCGCACAGCCTGCCGGTCAACGACAACGTCAACCCGTACGCCTTCTCGGTCGACCTGAACGGGTCGTACTTCCTGCAGAAGGGCAAGATGATCGCCTACTACGGCGACATCTCCTTCAAGGGCGTCGGCGCCGGGGCGCTCGACCGGATGCTCGGGCAGCACTTCAACTCGCCGATGCACGCGGCGGACTGGGTGGTCGCCGAGGGCCGGGGCAAGCTGCTGCTGGCCGACCGGGCCTTCGACCTCAACTCCTACGACCTGGAGGAGGGGAACCTGACCGTCCGGTCGGGCAACCTCCTCGCCTACGAGCCCACGCTGCGGCTCAAGCAGTCGATCATCCCGGGCTTCCTCACGCTGATCGGCTCCGGCAAGTTCGTGGCCGCCTCCAACGGCCCGGTGCACTTCGTCGAGCCGCCGATCCGGGTGGACCCGCAGGCGCTGGTGGGCTGGGCGGACTGCCCCGCGCCGTGCCACCACTACGACCACGACTACATGCACGGCGTGATCGGCGGGATCCGCCGGCTGACCGGTCTCGGCGGGGCCTCCGGCGAGGAGCACCAGTTCGAGTTCATCGGCGCCGGCCAGGTACTGCTGCAGTCCACCGAGGTGCTGATGGCCGAGCGCGCGGTCGGCCAGGTGCACGCCGAGGCGGGCGTGCCGATGGGCGGCGTGCCCCCGCAGCACGCGGCCGGCCACGGCGGCCAGCTGCCGAACGTGAACGTCCCCGGTCTCGGTAACCTGGGCGACCTCGGACGGCGCTTCGGCCTGTAAACTTGTACAAGATTTAACTAAATAGTATGCTGCGTGCATGGACACGCACACGCTCGACGCCGACGACGTCTCCTCCTCGCGTCCCGAGGAGGAGACCCCCTGGCTCACCGCCAGGGAGCAGCGGCTGTGGCGCGCCCACCTGGAGGTCGCCAAGCTGCTGGACTACCAGCTCGGCCGCGAGCTCCAGCCGCACAACCTCGCGATCAACGACTACGAGATCCTGGTCGTGCTCTCCGAGGCGCCCGAGCGCCGGATGCGGATGACCGACCTGGCCACCGCCACGCTCCAGTCCAAGAGCCGCCTCTCGCACCAGATCACCCGGATGGAGACGGCCGGGCTGGTGCTGCGCCAGGAGTGTCCGGGCGACCGCCGCGGCCTCTACGCCCACCTCACCGAACAGGGCTGGGCGACCATGCAGAAGGTCGCCCCGGACCACGTCCGCAGCGTCCGGGCGCACTTCATCGACCGCTTCACCCCCGAGCAGCTGGACGCGATGTACGAGGCGCTGGCGCCGGTCGCCGAGCACCTGCGCGGACTGCGCGGCCGGTCCTGAGACCGGTCGCCCCCCCCGACGTGACGAGGGCCGCTCCCCCACCGGGGAGCGGCCCTCGTCACGTCCGGTCAGGCCCGGGTGAGCCCGGAGACCAGCTCGTCCGCGGCGCCGTACGAGTCCAGCCCGCCGGCCACCACCCGCTCGGCCAGGGTCGCCAGGTGGCGGTCGCCGTGCAGGTCGCCGATCCGGGCGCGCAGGGTGGCCAGCGCGATCGCCTCGATCTCGTCGGCGGCCCGGCGCCGGCGGCGCACCGCCAGCTCGCCGCTCTCCTCCAGCCAGGCGCGGTGCTTCTCCAGCGCCTCGACCACCTCGTCCACGCCCTCGCCGCGGGCCGCGACGGTCTTCACGATCGGCGGCCGCCACGCCCCCGGCTCGCGGGCCTCGCCGAGGCCGAGCATGTGGTTCAGCTCGCGGGCGGTGGCGTCGGCGCCGTCCCGGTCCGCCTTGTTGACCACGAAGACGTCGCCGATCTCCAGGATCCCGGCCTTGGCGGCCTGGATGCCGTCGCCCATCCCGGGGGCGAGCAGCACCACGGTGGTGTCCGCCTGCGCGGCGACCTCCACCTCGGACTGGCCCACGCCGACCGTCTCGACCAGGATCACCTCGCAGCCGGCCCCGTCCAGCACCCGCAGCGCCTGCGGGGCCGTCCAGGAGAGCCCGCCGAGGTGGCCGCGGGTGGCCATCGAGCGGATGAACACCTCGCGGTCGGTGGCGTGCTCCTGCATCCGGACCCGGTCGCCGAGCAGCGCGCCGCCGGAGAACGGCGAGGACGGGTCGACGGCCAGCACCCCGACCCGCTTGCCGAGCCGGCGGTAGGCGGAGACCAGCGCCGAGGTCGAGGTGGACTTGCCCACGCCGGGCGAGCCGGTCAGCCCCACCGTGTAGGCCTGCCCGGTGTACGGGGCGAGCGCCGCCATCGCCTCGCGCAGCTGCGGGGCGGCGTTCTCGACCAGGGAGATCAACCGGGCCACGGCCCGCGGGCGGCCCTCGCGGGCCTGCTCGACCAGCGTCGCGACATCGATCATCAGGAGCTCCTAGCGCCGAAGGGCTGCGGACCGCCGTGGCGGTCCGCAGCCCGAAGGTATGTCAGATGATCAGGCCTTCGGAACGCGCACGATCAGCGCGTCGCCCTGGCCGCCGCCACCGCACAGCGCGGCCGCACCGACGCCGCCGCCGCGGCGCTGGAGCTCCAGCGCCAGGTGCAGCACCACGCGGGCGCCGGACATCCCGATCGGGTGGCCGAGCGCGATCGCGCCACCGTTGACGTTCACGATGTCGGAGGTGACGCCGAGGTCCTTCATCGACTGGTGGGCGACGGCCGCGAACGCCTCGTTGATCTCGATCAGGTCGAGGTCGGCGACCTCCAGGCCCTCCTTGGCCAGCGCGTGCCTGATCGCGTTGGACGGCTGCGACTGCAGGGAGTTGTCCGGGCCGGCCACGTTGCCGTGCGCGCCGATCTCGGCGATCCAGGTCAGGCCCAGCTCCTCGGCCTTCGCCCTGCTCATCACGACCACGGCGGCGGCGCCGTCGGAGATCTGCGAGGAGGTGCCGGCGGTGATCGTGCCGTCCTTGGTGAAGGCCGGGCGCAGCTTGGCCAGGCCCTCGACGGTGGTGTCCGCGCGGATGCCCTCGTCCTGGCTGAAGACGACCGGCTCGCCCCGGCGCTGCGGGATCTCCACCGGGACGATCTCGGCCTCGAACACGCCGTTCTGCTGCGCCTTGGCGGCCCGCTGGTGCGAGGCGGCGGCGATCTCGTCCTGGGCCTCGCGCGGGATGCCCAGCCGGGCGTTGTGCTTCTCGGTGGACTCGCCCATCGGGATGTTCTCGTAGGCGTCGGTGAGGCCGTCGTACGCCATGGCGTCCAGCAGCTCGATCGCGCCGTACTTGTATCCCTCGCGGGACTTCGGCAGCAGGTGCGGGGCGTTGGTCATGGACTCCTGGCCGCCGGCCACCACGATGTCGAACTCGCCGGCCCGGATCAGCTGGTCGGCCAGGGCGATCGCGTCGAGGCCGGAGAGGCACACCTTGTTGATGGTGAGCGCCGGGACGTTCAGCGGGATGCCCGCCTTGACGGCGGCCTGGCGGGCCGGGATCTGGCCGGCGCCGGCCTGCAGCACCTGGCCCATGATCACGTACTGGACCTGGTCACCCGTGACACCGGCCCGCTCCAGGGCCGCCTTGATCGCGAAGCCGCCGAGCTCGGCGCCGGTGAAGCCCTTGAGTGAACCGAGCAGGCGCCCCATCGGGGTCCTTGCACCGGCAACGATCACAGAGGTGGTGTTGGTCATGGGACGGGCCCCTTCGCACGTCGTGGCCAGGTGAGGATGCCGCTCAATGTACTGACCTGTTACCCGCCCGTCACCGGAGCGACGGTGTGATCGAGCGCACTGGCACTGTCCAGTCAACACCGTGTCAGGACGATCCGGGTGAACCGCGGCCGTGTGAGCAGGCTCGCACCGGGGAGACTGGCGCGCCCCGGCCGCATGCGCTGCACTGTTGCCGTCCGTTGCCCGCTCGCACCCGGAGGTCACCGTGCTGACCCGTATCGACCACATCGGCATCGCCTGCTTCGACCTCGACAAGACGGTCGAGTTCTACCGCGCCACCTACGGCTTCGAGGTGTTCCACAGCGAGGTCAACGAGGAGCAGGGGGTGCGCGAGGCCATGCTCAAGATCAACGACACCGGCGACGGCGGCGCCTCCTACCTCCAGCTGCTGGAGCCCACCCGCCCGGACTCCACGGTCGCCAAGTGGCTGGCCAAGAACGGCGAGGGCGTGCACCACATCGCCTTCGGCACCGCCGACGTGGACGGCGACTCCGAGGCCATCCGGGACAAGGGCGTCCGGGTCCTCTACGAGCAGCCGCGGATCGGCTCGATGGGCTCGCGGATCACCTTCCTGCACCCCAAGGACTGCGGCGGCGTCCTCACCGAGCTGGTCACCTCCGCCGAGCCCGGCGAGCACTGACACCTCCCCCTCCGGGTGCGGGTGCCGTCCCCGGACGGCACCCGCCGAGGCGCCCGGCTCGTCATGACCCGTCAGTAATGTCGCCCCGCGCCCGGAAAACACCTACGCGGCCATTCCCCCGCCGGGCGCTCCCACTACAATGCCCAGGTGCGCGAAGACTCCGGGGGACGGAGCCGACGGGCACGGCCGATGACAGGCCTGTCCGCCCTCCGGTGGTCGGCCCGTCGCAGGGGAGTCCATTACGCGGGCACGGCTGAACAGTCGCAGTTCGGATCTGTCACCATTCTCCACAAGGCAAGAGTTCGCCCAGGAGTCCACCCGGACGGGGGAACGCGGAACCTCCGCGCTCCCGTACCCAGGACTCCGACCACCGCGGCGGGCGGCCCCGACTTGTTGGGGGGTGTCCACCGGCCGCGGATGCAAGGACCAGTCGGACGCGGGCCCCGGAACCACGGGAGCCCGGGAACGGCCGGGTCGAGGACGCGACCAGGAGATGGATGGGACCGCGGAGTGCGGGGCTACGACCGCTACGAGGTTGACGATCACCTCTCCCAGTTCGAGGCCGAGATGGATCGGACTCGGAAGGAGCGGGACAAGTCAGTCGAGCATGCCGAGGACCTCGCCTATCAGGTGGAGGTGCTCCGGGCCAAGCTGCACGAATCCCGTCGCATGCTCGCCCAGCCGCGCGCCTTCGACGCCGTGTCCGGCCAGGCCGAGCAGATGCTCCGCACCGCCGAGATGCAGGCCCAGCAGCTGCGCGCCGACGCCGAGCGCCATCTTCGCGACTCCCAGGCGGCCACCCAGCGGCTGCTGGCCGAGGCCGCCGAGCGCACCGCCCGTCTGGAGGCCGAGCTCACCGCCCGCCGCCGCCAGCTGGAGGACGAGCTCACCGAACTGCGCCGCAGCGCCGAGCAGCACGTCAACGAGAACGTCAACTGGGCCGAGCAGACCCGGGCCGGTACCGAGCAGGAGGCCCAGCGCCTGCTCCAGGAGGCCCGCGCCGAGGCCGACCGGATGATGGCCGCCGCCCGCGCGGAGGCCTCCGCCCTCTCCGACCACGCCCGCGCCCAGACCGCGGCCGATGTCGACGCCGCCCGCGGCGAGGCCCAGGCCGCCGCCGAGGCCGCCCTCCAGCGCGCCCAGAGCGACGCCGAGCGCCTGCTGCGGGCCGCCTCCGAGCAGGCCCAGCAGGCCAGCGCGCAGGCCGCCGCCGACGTGAACGCCGCCCGCGGCGAGGCCCGCCAGCAGCTGGCCGGCGCGCACGCCGCCGCCGAGCAGCAGCTCACCGCCGCCCACGCCGAGATCGGCCGGCTCAAGGAGCAGGCCGCCGCCGAGCAGGCCCGCGCCGAGGAGGCCCTCGGCCACGCCCAGGCCGAAATAGAGCGGCTGCGCGGCGAGGCGATCGCCGAGGCCGAGCGCACCCGCCGGGAGGCCACCGAGCTGCGGGCCCAGGCCGAGGTCGCCGCCGAGCAGCTGCAGGCCGACGCCGAGGCCGCCGCCGAGCGCAAGGTCGCCGACGGCGAGGCCGCCAGCGAGCAGCGCTCGCAGACCGCCCGGGCCGAGGTCGCCCGGATGGTCGCCCACGCCACCAAGGAGGCCGCGGCCCTCAAGGCCGAGGCCGCCACCAAGCAGGCCGAGGCCGAGGCGGCCAGGGCCGCCGCCGCCGAGGAGAGCGAGCGGCTGCGCGCCACCGCCGAGTCGGTGGCCGGCCAGCTGCGCGCGGAGGCCGAGGCCGCCATCGCCGAGATGCGGGCCCAGGCCGAACGGGACGTCGCCGAGCTGCGCGCCCAGGCCGAGTCCGCCGCCGAGCAGCTGCGCGGCGAGGCCCACGAGGAGGGCCGGGCGGCCGGCGCCAAGGACGCCACCGTCCACCTCGCCAAGGCCGCCAAGACCGCCGAGGAGGTGCTCGCCCGGGCCGACCAGGACGCCGAGACCACCCGCGGCGAGGCCGCCGCCGAGGCCGAGCGGATCCGCGCCGAGGCCGCCGCCGAGGCCGAGCGCCTGCGCGAGCAGGCCCAGGCCTCCGTCGAGCAGGCCCAGAACGCCGCCCTGGACGACGCGGCCGGCATCCGCGAGCGGATGCAGCAGATGCAGGACGAGGCCGCCCGGCTGCGCGCCGAGGCCGAGGAGCTGCGCGCCCAGGCCGCCGCCGAGGCCGACCGGGTGCGCGGCGAGGCCCGCCGCCAGGCCGTCGTGCAGATCGAGGAGTCGGCGAAGAGCGCCGAGGAACTGCTCACCAAGGCCAAGGCCGACGCGGACGAGCTGCGGGCGGGCGCCGCCGGCGAGATCGAGCGGCTGCGCACCCAGACCAAGGAGCAGGCCGCCGAGACCCAGGGGCGGGCCGAGCAGACCCTCACCCGGGCCCGCGCCGAGGCCGGGAAGATCACCTCCACCGCCGAGCAGCAGGGCCAGGACGCCCTCGCCGCCGCCAAGGCCGCGGCCGCCGAGAACCGGGCCGCCGCCGAGCGGGAGACCGCCGAGCTGCGCCGCGAGGCCACCGACTTCGACCAGCGGGTGCGCGCCGAGGCCGACGCCGCCGCCGAGGCGGTGCGCTCCGACGCGCAGGCGCAGGCCACGGCCGTCCGGGACGCCGCGGTGGCCGCCGCCGAGCGGCTGCGGACCGAGACCGACGCCGAGCTGGCCCGGGTGCGCGGCGAGGCCGAGGCCGCCGCGAACGCGCTGCGCGAGGAGAGTCGGCGCGCGCACGAGGAGGCCGCCGCCGGGCTGCACCGCGAGCGCGAGGAGAGCGCCGAGCAGCTGGCCGCCGCCCGGACCGCCCGCGAGCAGGCCGAGCAGGCCGCGGCCGAGCTCACCGAGCGCACGGCCGCCGAGACCACC
>NZ_JBHVUV010000011.1:0-114704 GCF_042883905.1 Kitasatospora sp. NPDC058170 | reverse complement strand
GCCCTGCGCGAGGCCGCCGACGCCCACGCCGACCGCGTGCGCACCGAGGCCGAGCAGGCCGCCGCCGAACTCACCGAGCGCACCACCGCCGAGACCACCGCGCGCCGGGAGTCCGTCGAGGCCGCCGCGGCCGAGCTCACCGAGCGCACGGCCGCCGAGACCACCGCCCTGCGCGAGGCCGCCGACGCCCACGCCGACCGCGTGCGCACCGAGGCCGAGCAGGCCGCCGCCGAACTCACCGAGCGCACCACCGCCGAGACGACCCGGCTGCAGGCCGAGGCCGAGCAGGTACTGGAGTCCGCCCGGACCGCCGCCGAGGAGCGGCAGGCCGAGGCCCAGCAGGCGGCCCGCGCCCTGCGCGAGAAGGCGGCGGCCGAACTGGCCTTCGCCAACGAGCAGGCCGAGACCGTCCGCGCCGAGGCCGGCCGGGAGCTGTCCGAGGCCCGGGCCACCGCCGACTCCGTGCGCGCCGAGGCGGACGCGGTGCTGGAGCAGGCCCGCGTCGACGCCGAGGAGCTGACCGTCGCCGGCCGCGCCGCCGGGGCCGCGCTGGTCTCCGCCGCCGAGGACGAGGCCGCCGAGGTCCGCCAGTCGGTGGCCGGGATGCACGAGGCCGCCTCCCAGCAGATCGCCGGTCTCAGGGCCACCGCCGAGCGGGAGGCCGCCGACCTCCGCGAGCAGGCCGAGCAGGACGCCGCCGACCTGCGCGACACCGCCGAGCGCGAGACCGCCGAACAGCGCGCCATCGCCGACCGCGAGACGGCCGAGCAGCGCGCCCTGGCCGAGCGCGAGACCACCGAACAGCGCGCCGTCGCCGACCGCGAGACGGCCGACCTGCGGGCCAGGACCGCCGCCGAGGTCGCCGCGCTGCGCGAGCAGACCGACCTGGAGCTCACCGCCGAGCGCGAGGCCGCCGAGGCCGAACTGGGCCGTCGGCGCGCCGAGGCGCAGGCCTACGACGAGCAGCTGCGCGCCGGCGCCGAGGCCGAGCTCCGGGCCGCCCAGGAGTCCGCCGAGCGTCAGCGCGCCGAGGCCGAGGCACTGGCCGCCCGGACGGTGGCCGCCGCCGACGAGCGGGCCGCCGCCGCGATCGCCGAGGCCGAGGACTTCGCCGCCTCGCTGCGGGCCGAGGCCGAGGAGTACGCGCTGGCCACCCGGACCCTCGCGGACGACTACGACACCGCGACCCACGCCCGCGCCGACGCCTTCGACGCCGACACCCGCGAGGCCGCCGAGCAGTTCGACCGGTCCACCCGCGAGAAGGCCAACTCCGTTCTGGAGAAGGCCTTCGCGGACGCCGAGGCGCTCGGCGAGGACGCCCAGACGACCGCACTGGCCACCACCGCGGCCGCCGAGGAGCAGGCGGACGCGATGGTCGCGGCCGCCCGCAAGGAGGCCGACCGGCTGGTCGCGGCCGGCGAGGCCGCCGGCCAGGCCGAGGTCGAGAAGGGGCGTGCGGACGCCGACGCGCTGCTCTCCGAGGCCCGCCGGGACGCCACCGCGGTCCGCGAGCGCGCCGAGGAACTGCGCGAGCGCACCGACGCCGAGGTGGAGGCGCTGCACGAGCGGGCCCGCAAGGAGAACGCGCAGGCCATGAAGTCGGCCGGCGAACGGGTGGACGCGCTGGTGACGGCCGCCCAGGAGCAGCTGACCGAGGCCGAGGAGCAGGCGGTGGCCGCCGTCGCCGAGGCCGAGGAGCGCGCGGCGGCGCTGGTCGCGGCCGCCGAGGAGCGCGCCAACGAGCTCACCTCGGAGGCGTCCGCCGAGGCCAGCAAGGTCCGGATCTCCGCCGTCCGCAAGGCCGAGGGCCTGCTCAAGGAGGCGGAGACCAAGCTCGCCGACTCCACCGACCGCGCCGAGGCCCTGATCATCAAGGCCGAGGCCAAGCTGAAGTCCGCCCAGGACGACGCCGAGGAGCGGCTCGACTCGGCCTCGGCCGAGGCGGAGAAGCGGCTGCGGGGCGCCGACGAGGCCGCCGACGAGCAGATCGAGCTGGCGAAGGCGGAGGCCGATCGGCTGCTCGCCGAGGCCCGCACCGAGGCGAAGCGGGTCACCGACGAGGGCCGCCGCGAGCTGGACGAACTGGTGCGCCGCCGCAAGGACATCAACACCGAGATCTCCAGGGTGCAGGACGTGCTGTCCGCCCTGGAGGCCTTCGAGGCGCCGTCGCCGGCCGCACCGACCAACGGGGGAAGCAACACCAAGAAGGACGGGGGTGCCAAGGCCGGTGCCGGAGTTGGCTCACCCCGGTCGGGTGGCAATCGCTCCGGTGGCGCACCACCCGATTGAGCGGACATTCTCCGCGATGCATCGGCATTTCGCCGACGACACTCCGGTACCGTGACAGGATTCCCTCAACCACCTCAGCGGTTTGACGACAGGAAGCCCAGAACCCCATGAGCGACAGTCACTCCCCTCACGGCTTCGACCTGGTGCGCCGTGGGTACGAGCGTGCCCAGGTCGACGAGCGGATCACCAAGCTGGTGGCCGACCGTGACAGTGCCTTGACCCGGATCAGTGCGCTGGAGAAGCGCATCGAGGAACTCCACCTGGAGACCCAGACCGCTCAGGCGGCGGTCACCGAGGCGGAGCCCTCCTACGCCGGTCTCGGCGCCCGGGTCGAGAAGATCCTGCGGCTGGCCGAGGAGGAGGCCAAGGACCTGCGCGACGAGGCGCACCGCGCCGCCGAGCAGCACCGCGAGCTCGCCGAGGCCGCCGCCCAGCAGGTCCGCACCGAGGCCGAGAACTACGCCAAGGACCGCAAGGCCAAGGCCGAGGACGAGGGTCTGCGGATCGTCGACAAGGCCAAGAGCGACAGCGCCCAGCTGCGCGCCGAGGCCAACAAGGACGCCCAGAACAAGCGCGAGGAGGCGGACGCCCTCTTCGAGGAGACCCGCACCAAGGCCGCCCAGGCCGCGCTGGAGTTCGAGACCAACCTGGCGAAGCGCCGCGAGCAGTCCGAGCGCGACCTGGCCGCCCGCCAGGCCAAGGCCGAGAAGCGCCTGGCCGAGATCGAGCACCGGGCCGAGCAGCTGCGCCTGGAGGCCGAGAAGCTGCGCACCGACGCCGAGCGCCGCGCCCGTCAGACCGTCGAGACGGCCCAGCGCCAGTCCGAGGACATCGTGGCCGACGCCAACGCCAAGGCCGACCGCATCCGCAGCGAGTCCGAGCGCGAGCTGGCGGCGCTCACCAACCGCCGCGACAGCATCAACGCCCAGCTGACCAACGTCCGCGAGATGCTGGCGACGCTGACCGGCGCGGCCGTGGCCGCCGCCTCGCTGCCGAACGACGACACCATGGGCGTTCCCGCCCAGCAGTCGCGCTGACGCCGCCGCCACGGGCCCTCACCCTCCGGGGTGGGGGCCCGTGGTGCTGCTCCGTCAGGATCCGCCGCCCGGCCGGGCCCGGCTCACCGGGGGTAGGCGCCGTCCGGCCGCTGGTGGCCGCAGCTCAGCTGGTTCCCGTCGTCGTCCGAGACGGTGCCGAACCACGAGGTGCACCAGACCGAGACCGAATCCGGCCAGTACTGCACCTCGAAGGGGTGCCCCGAGCCGAAGTCCCCGTACGAGGTGACGATGAAGGTCTCGCCCGGCCGCATCCAGTAGTCCTCGCCGAGCGGCTCCAAGGTCAGTTCGACCAGTTCCTCGCTGCGGTTGGTGACCGGCATCCGACCGGACACCTGCAGCGCCGAGAAGTCCCAGCCCGCCGCGTCCTCCGTCATCCCGCCACCCGCGCCAGCAGTCCGCGTACGGCGGCGTTGAACGCCTCCGGTGCCTCCAGCGCGCTGAGGTGGCCCACGCCGGGGAGGACGGTCAGCTCGGCCGCCGGCTGCGCCCGGACCATCCGCTCGGCCTCCTGGACCGGCGTCAGGGCGTCCTCGGCGCCCACCACGACGGCCACCGGCACCCGCACCCCGGCCAGCACCTCCAGGGTGTCCTGGCGGGCCGCCATCGCCCGCTGCGCCCAGGCGACGGACGCCGGAGGGGCCGCGGCGATCATGTCCTGGACGCGGTCGAGCAGGTGGCCGGAGTCCGGTCCGAGCTGACCGGCCGCCATCCGCTCGTCGAGCAGCAGCCGGACGCTGTCCCGGGCGAGCACGGCGGCGGCGATCCGCTCCCGGTTGGCCAGGGCCTGCTCCGGGTCGGCGGTGGCCTTGGTGTTCGCCAGCAGCAGGCCGGCCAGCCGCTGCGGGTGACGGCGGGCGAAGGCCAGCGCCACGTACCCGCCCATCGACAGCCCGCCGAGCACCGCCCGGTCGATCCCGGCCGCGTCCAGCAGCAGCGCGATGTCGTCGGCGACCGCGTCCAGCGAGGGCTCGTCCGCACCCAGCTCGGTGCCGCCGAAGCCGCGCAGGTCGGGGGCGAGCACCCGGGCCTCGTCGCCGGTCAGACCGGGCAGCCCGTCGAGTTGGGCGCTCCACATCGAGGCGTTGAGCGGAAAGGCGTGCAACAGCACGAGGGGCATTCCGGTACCGCTCTCGCGGACCGACAATGCGGAGGGGAGCTGGGTCATGGCCCCACCGTAGTTCGGCTCGCCCGGCGGGCGCACTCAGCGGGCCGCCATGTCCGCTTTGTCATAGCCTGACGGAGAGTAAGGAGTCCGAATGATCGAGTTGCACGACCTGACAAAACGTTACGGCAAGACCCTTGCCGTCGACCGGCTGAGCTTCCAGGTACCGCAGGGCGTGGTCACCGGATTCCTCGGCCCCAACGGTGCGGGCAAGTCCACCACCATGCGCATGATCCTCGATCTCGACCGGCCCACCGGCGGCCGCGTCACCATCGACGGCAAGCGGTACGGACAGCTCAGCGAGCCGCTCAAGTACATCGGGGCGCTGCTGGAGGCCAAGGCCGTCCACCCCGGCCGCACCGCCCGCGACCACCTGCTCTGGCTCGCCCAGAGCAACCGCATCCCCACCCGGCGGGTGGACGAGGTGCTCGCCCTGGTCGGGCTCACCCCGGTGGCCCGCAAGCGCGCCCGGGGCTTCTCGCTCGGCATGGGCCAGCGCCTCGGCATCGCCTCCGCGCTGCTCGGCGACCCGGAGATCGTGATGTTCGACGAGCCGGTCAACGGGCTGGACCCGGAGGGCATCCTCTGGATCCGCAACCTGATGAAGCGCCTCGCCGGCGAGGGCCGGACGGTGTTCGTCTCCTCCCACCTGATGAGCGAGATGGCCGTCACCGCCGACCACCTGGTCGTCATCGGCCGGGGCCGGCTGCTCTCGGACCTGCCGATGGCCGAGTTCATCCGGCGCAACTCCCGCTCCGCCGTCCGGCTGCGCACCCCCCAGCCGGAGCGGCTGCTGGACCTGCTGGCCGGCGCCGGGCTGCGGCACGAACCCGGTCCGGACGGCTCCGTCGAGGTGGTCGACGGCGACCTCGCCCAGCTCGGCGAACTCGCCGCCGACCACGACGTCGTGCTGCACGAGCTCAGCCCCCAACAGGCCTCGCTGGAGGAGGCGTTCATGCAGATGACGGCCGACTCGGTGGAGTACCACGCCGGGGACGGCGAGGGCCGCGACGCGGCCGGGGCGCCCGGCACCTGGGGCGCCGACTGGCAGGACGCGGCAGTGAAGCAGCCGGCGACGGCCCGGCAGGAGGAGAACTGAGATGGCGTCCTTCCCCGCGGTCCTGCGCTCCGAGTGGACCAAGATCCGCAGTGTCCGCTCGACGGTCTGGACGCTCGCGCTGGCCTTCGTGATCACCCTCGGCGTCGGCGCGCTGCTGTCCCTGCTCACCAACAACAACTTCAGCGAGTTCCGGGGCGACGAGGACACCCCCTTCGACGCCACCGGCACCGCCTTCTCCGGCATCATCCTCGGCGAACTGGCCATCATCGTCTTCGGCGTGCTGGCCGTCGGCAACGAGTACAGCAGCGGGATGATCCGGGTCACCCTGGCCGCCGTGCCGCAGCGCGGCACCCTGCTGGCCGGCAAGGCCGTGGTACTCGGCGCGCTGGCCCTGGCGGTCTCCCTGGTCACCGCGTTCATCACGTTCTTCGTCGGCCAGGCACTGCTCGGCGACCACTCCACCGGCCTGGGCGACCCGAACGTCCTGCGCGCGGTGTTCGGAGCGGCGCTGTACCTGACGATGCTCTGCCTGTTCTCGGCCGGTGTCACCGCGATGCTGCACAACCAGACGCTGGCGCTGGGCGTGCTGGTGCCGTTCTTCTTCCTGCTCTCGCCGATCCTCTCGGCGGTGCCGAAGGTCAAGACGCTCGCCCACTACTTCCCCGACTACGCGGGCTCCCGGATGCTGCTGGTGTACGAGCAGCACGGGCAGCCCTACGGGCCGTGGACCGGCTTCACCATCTGCCTGGCCTGGACGCTCGCCGCACTGGTCGGCGGCGCGCTGGTGCTGAAGAACCGCGACGCCTGACCGGCCGCGGCGCCCTGACGCGGCACTAGTAGCGGGGGGCGCCGCGGCCGCGCTGGATGTTGGAGGCGCGCCGCTCGCGGGCGCCCCAGCAGGCCCGGTGCCAGTGCCGGCGGTCGTCCACCCCGGCGCCGTGCATCGGCCAGGCCACCACGTGCCCGACGCCCGGCGGGATCTCCTGGTCGCAGCCCGGGCAGCGGTAGTGGCGGCCGGCCGTGCCGGCCACCGTCTGCACCACCCACTCCTCGCCCTGGTAGTTCTCGGTGCGGCGCAGCGAGCCCCCGAGCGGGGGAGCCGGCTCCGCGGCCTCGTGGTCGGCTGCGATCTTGATCCGGTTGCGGCGCGGCACGGCTGGCTACCTTCCTACGGGGGCGCGGAACCATCCCAGCCTACGGCCGGAATCCGATCTCCCGGGCCTCTATCACGGCATCGCCCGGAGCTCCGGTGTTTCCCGTGATATCCACCCGATCTTCTGGGAAATTCGTGGTTCGGCGTGCCATTGGCACATGACATCGGTTACTCACGAGGGGACAGGCGGGGCCCGCAGACCCTGCGCGCACCCGAGGAGGCCCATCGATGACCAAGACCAGTGCCCGCGCCGAGGCCCGACGGCCCGTCGGGGTGCGTCCGCCCGCCCCCGGCCCGGTGCTCACCCCGCACGCCCCGGCGACCGCCACCCCCGGCACCCCGCTGCCCGTACCCGAGCGGGCGTCCGCGCTGCCCGCGGACACCGCGCCGGTCCGGGTCGGCGCCTTCCTGCTCTCGGCGCAGTTCCCCGGACAGACCCACGGCGAGGCGCTGGACCGCACCGTGCGGGCCGCCGTCGAGGCCGAGCGCGCCGGCCTGGACTCCGTCTGGCTGGCCGAGCACCACTTCGTCCCCTACGGGGTCTGCCCGAACGCCGCGACGCTCGCCGCGCTGCTGCTCGGCCGGACCCGCCGGATCGGTGTCGGAACGGCCGTCAGCGTGCTGTCCACCGCGCACCCGGTGGCGCTCGGCGAGCAGGCCGCGCTGCTGCACCTCACGTCCGACGGGCGGTTCACGCTCGGCGTCGGACGCGGCGGGCCGTGGATCGACCTGGCCGTCTTCGGCGGCGGCGTGGACGCGTTCGAGCAGGGCTTCCCGGAGCGGCTGGACCTGCTGCTGCGCTGGCTGCGCGGCTCCCGGGTGGGCGCGGACGGGCCGCAGTTCAGCTTCCCCGAGGTGGCCGTGGTGCCCCGGGCCGCCGAACCGGCCCGCCGAACCGAGCTCGGCGCCTGGCTGGGCCTCGGCGACCCCGGCGGGCGGCCGCGGTTCCCGCGCCAGCGCAAGGAAGCCGACGCCGCGGACGGGGAGCTCACGCTCGCCGGGCGCCCGGTGGCCGGCCCGCCGGTGGTCGTCGCCTGCACCTCCCCCGGCGGTGTCCGGCTCGCCGCCGAGCGCGGTCTGCCGATGCTGCTCGGCATGCACTCCGGGGACGAGGACAAGCTGCGGATGCTGGAGCTGTACCGGGCCGCCTGGCTGGCCGCCGGGCGCAGCGAGGAGCAGCTGCGCCGGGTCAACCGCCAGCACGTGGCGGCCGGGGTGGCCCAGGTCGACGACCGGACCTCGGCCGCGCGGGCCACCCTGCTGCGCTCGATGCCGGGCTGGTTCGAGTACGGGCTCGGTGCGCACCGCACGGTGGACGGCCGGGAGCGCAAGATGCGCGACCCGCGCGAGTACACCGAGCTGCTCTGCGACCTGCACGCGGTGGGCACGCCGAAGCAGTGCGCCGACCGCCTGCTGGCGACCGCCGAGCGGACCGGCATCCGCCGTTTCGCGCTGCTCGCCGAGGGCAGCGGTGACCGCGAGGCGACGCTGCAGAACATCGCCCGGCTGGGCTCCGAGGTGCTGCCGCAGCTGAGCTGAGGCCCGTGGAGGCCGCCGTCGCCGCGCCGGAACGGTTCTGCGACGGCCCGGGCCGCCCCTCCCCCTCGACATCCCGGTCGGGTGGGGGCGGGGCGGCCCGGTGGCGTCCTGCGGTCCGACCGGCCTGACGGCCGGTCAGCAGTCCCGCAGTTCGTCGGACTGGTTGAGCAGCTGCTCCCGGGCGGACGTGAAGCGCCGCAAACGCGCCTCGTTGGCGTCCGACGGCAGGAACACCGCCACCCGGTGACAGTTCTGGAAGGCCAGCTGGACGCCGAAGTGGCGCTGCAGGGCGCCCCGGATCGCGTCGCTGGCGAGGGCCCGGAGGAGCTGGCCACGGGCCTGCTCGCTGGGCGGCGGTACCTGGTTGTCGGCGAAGTCGGTGCCGTCGACCTTCGCCTGGGCGACCAGCGAGCTGATCAGCTCCCAGGCGTACGGCAGGGAGACGCGGACGCAGTCGACGAATTCCCGCTCGTCGACCTCGCCCCGCTCGGCCTTCTCCAGCAGGGCCGGTGAGACGTCGAGCGACATGGGTTCTCCTCTCGCGGTCCACCCGCGCGGCGCCCGGGTGGTTCTGCGTTGTCCAAGCTGAGGGTGAGGGTGGGCGATCGCGCGTGATGTCCGGAACACCGTCGGACGGCTGTTTCCGGCACCGTGCGGAGGCGGTTGGGCACAGGGCGTCAACCGCTCACAACAGCGTGGCAGCCATCCGTGGACGAGGCCGGTGGTTCCTGTGGATTGCTCCGGAAATACGACTCACTGCACCAGAATGGCCTGATCCTGTCGGATCGTTCATCTGCCGTCTCCATCCCCGTTGACAGCGGCCCCGCAATCGTGCCGTCACACACGGTAGCTACCTATGGGTGTGGGCGCCAGAGCGTGGCGGGCAATCGTCGAACCGCCGAACATCCATGTTCGTCGGGTTCGCGCTTTCTTCACCCGGCCGTCGCGGAATCGCATCAACTGGCCCCGGTGGGCTAGCGTGGTCGACCGTGCGTCTCGTAATTGCCCGCTGCTCAGTCGACTATGCCGGTCGGCTCTCCGCCCATCTGCCCTCCGCCACCAGGCTCATCCTGGTCAAGGCCGACGGCAGCGTCAGCATCCACGCCGACGACCGCGCCTACAAGCCGCTCAACTGGATGTCCCCGCCGTGTGTCCTCAAGGAGGGCGACGGGGTCTGGACGGTGGTGAACAAGGCCGGCGAGAAGCTCATCATCACGCTGGAGGAGGTGCTGCATGACTCCTCCCACGAACTCGGGGTGGACCCGGGTCTGATCAAGGACGGCGTCGAGGCCCACCTCCAGGAGCTGCTCGCGGACCGGATGGAGGTGCTCGGCGCAGGCTGGTCGCTGATCCGCCGCGAGTACCCGACCGCGATCGGCCCGGTCGACATCCTGTGCCGTGACTCGGACGGCGCGACCGTCGCCATCGAGATCAAGCGGCGCGGCGAGATCGACGGCGTCGAGCAGCTCACCCGCTATCTGGAGCTGCTCAACCGCGACCCGCTGCTCGCCCCGGTGAAGGGCGTCTTCGCCGCGCAGGAGATCAAGCCCCAGGCCCGCGTCCTGGCCACCGACCGGGGCATCGGCTGCGTGGTGCTGGACTACGACGAACTGCGCGGCATCGACGACGACAAGCTGAAGCTGTTCTGACCGGTCGTCGACCGCGCTAGGGCGTGTTTGCAAAGTCCCGTCGGGTCCGACGCGACTTTGCAAACACGCCCTAGGTCGGCGACCCGGACGCCGTCGGGCTGCCCGTGCCCGACGGCGTCGTGCTGGCCGTGGCGCTGGGGCTGGTGGAGGGCGTGCTCGGGGACTGCGAGGGCGACGGCGTGGTGCCGGTACCGCCGCCGGCCGCGCCGCCACCGATGGCCCCGCCGTTGCCGCTGTTCCCACCGGCCCCGGCGTTGCCGCCCGATCCGCCGGGCGGCGGCGGGTTGCCGCCCGCACCGCCGCCCGCCGCGCCACCGCCTGCCGCACCGCCGCCGACCGCGCCCCCGGCCGCCGCGCCTCCGGCCGGGGGCTGCGACTGGCCCGGACCGGACGACTGCGGGGTGCTCGCCGTGGCGGTCGGCGACTTGCCGGGCTTCTTCGACGGGGAGGCCGAGGGCGAGCGCGACGCTCCGCCGCTGCTCGCCGAGGCCTCCGGGTCCGCCTGCTCCTCGGCCGTGGTGGCCGGGGCCGGCGTGCCGCCGGAGGCCGTCGCGCCGGGGCTGAGGCTCGGGCGGTGCGTCGGCAGGCCCGCGGGCAGGCCCGAGCCGTCCTCGGTGCTGATGCGCGGGTCGCCGCCGGGCTTCTCCGAGCCGGTGACGCTCATCCCGACCGCCGTCCCGAGCACGCCGAGCGCCAGCACGGCCGCCGAGGCGGCGATCACGGTCCGCCGATTGGCGCCGGCCGTTCCGGGGGTGCTCTTGAACCGCCACGGCACCTGCGCGATGGCCCGGATGACGGGCCGCCGCGGCGTGCTCTGGCCGGCCGACCCGGCCGCGGGCAGCTGACGTCCGTCGGCGCGCAGCAGGTCGAGCATCCGGCGGGCGGCGACGGCCCCCCGCGGCTCGCCCAGAGCGGCCCGCAGTGTCAGGGCGGACTCCAACTCGGCCGTCGCACGGGCCGGTTCCCGGACGCAGATCGCGTACACGCCCAACTCGTGGCGGAACCAGGCCTCGTCGCTTCCGGAGCCGCTCCGGCGGGCGGCCTCCAGGCCGAGCTGCAGGGCGCGCTCCCAGGCCCCCCAGCGCAGCGCCAGTGCCAGCGCGGGGGCGGCCGCCCGGGCCAGTCGCAGCACCGAGCCGTCGCGCCCGGCGGCGGCGTCGGCCAGCAGCACGCCGATCACCACCTCCGCCTCGGCCGCGATCTGCGCGGTGGAGACCGAACTGTGCCCGACCCACCAGGCGAAGTGCTGGGCGGCGCCGTCCATGCTGCCGCGGGCCGGCCAGTGCGGGGCGAGCAGCTCCAACGCGCCCGAGGTGAGCCGGTGGTGGCCGCCGATGGAGACGGCCAGCCCGCAGTCGGCGAGTTCGTGCAGGGCGCTCTCGCCCTGGCCCACGTCGATCAGCGCGGGCAGGTGGGGGGCAGTCGGGCACTCGCCGCCGAGCGCCACGGCGAGCCGCAGCACGGCCTGTGCGGGCTCGCTGAGCCCCTCGGCGAGCCGGACGGCGGGTGAGGCGCTCTCGGCGACGGAGGGCAGCGGGACGGTGCCGCGCAGCTCTCCCTCGCGGATCGCCGGGTCGGGGTGCTGGACCGGCTCGTCGACGACGCCGAAGACGCCCAGCCGGTCCTCCTCGGCGGCCACCAGCGCGTCCACCGCGACGTCCCGCTGGCGCAGCAGCGCGGCGGCCTGGACGAAGCGCAGCGGCAGACCCTCGGACTCGAACCAGAGGTCGACCGCCCAGGCCTTCTCGGACGGGTCCAGCGCGCGGCCGGCCAGCCGGGCGGCCAGCGCCAGGCAGGCGGACCGGGAGAGCCCGGCCACCAGGTGGTCCTGCAGCCGGGAGTCGAGCGGCAGTGCCGGGCTGTCCGGGGTGACGGAGACCAGGAAGGCGCAGTCGGGGGCCGCGGCGAGCAGCTGCTCCAGCTCGGGGCCGACGGACTCCACCTCGTCGATCACCACGACCGCGCCGACGCCGGCCAGGTGCTCGGCCAGCTGCCCCGGGTCGGGCCGGTAGCCGGGGGCGTGGTGGGTGGCGGCGAAGAGGTCCTGGAGCAGGTCGGCCGCGGTGCGGCGGTGACCGCAGAGCTGGACGACGCCGCCGGGGGCGATGTCGCCGGCCGCCTCGGCGACCGCCGACAGCAGGGCGCTGCGGCCCGAGCCGGCCTGGCCGACCAGGCGTATCGAGCGGCCCTCGGCGAGCAGGCCGAGCAGCTGGGCGATGTCGGCCTCGCGGTCCAGCAGCGGCAGGTCGGCCGCCCCGGCACCGAGGGCGAGCGGTCCGACCGCGCGGCCGGGGCCGCCGAGCGGACCGCGGGCGGGCTCGCTGCGCCCGGTCCGGCGGGGGCGGGGCCGCCACTCCTCGGGGCAGGGGCGCACCTCGGAGCCGTCCGGGGTCCCGACGCTCACCAGCAGGCCGCCGGAGACCAGCTCACCGCCCCGGGTGCGTACGGCCTCCTGCCGGAACTCACCGGATGGCTGTCCCACGTTCTACCTCGCCCCATGCTCGGCCGACGACTGCGTGCGGCCGCTCCCGCGCCGGGGAGGACGCCCCCGGTCGGCGGACCTCCACCCGGCCGAAGGCCCGGGAGAGCCGGACCAGGCTCCGGCGGCCGAATTCTCTGACGGCAGACTCTCGCACATCCGGCCCCACCCGTGCAGCGGCGGTCCGGTCCGGGCCCGCGGACGGCGGCCGCGCCTGGGGCGGTGCCGCTGCCGGGCCGGCCGGACAGGACGTATTAGAGGACCGGCCCCAGGGCGGGCAGGGTCGCACCGAGGTGGTCGACGGTGATGCCCTCGACGGCGAGGATGCGGTGCAGCCGGGTGGCCACCAGCAGGCGCTGGAGCTGGGCCGGGACGGAGCGCAGCACCAGGCGTCGGCCGATCCGGCCGGCCCGGCGGTGGGTGCCCATGATCACGCCGAGGCCGGTGGCGTCCCAGAACTCCAGTCGGGAGAGGTCGAGGACGAGGTCGCCCCGGCCGCCGTCGACCGCCCGGTGCAGGCGGCCACGGGCGTCGGCGGCGGTGCGCACGTCGAGGCGGCCTTCGATGGCCAGCGCCGCGTGGTCGCCGGTGATGCGCATGCTCTCCTCCTCCGCCTGGCAGGTCTGGTACGGGATCGTTCCGCCCCGACCGCGGCCGGGCCCGGGGGCGGGGTCCATCCGGGCGGGCCGTGGCCCCGCGCCCGGGCCCGGCCGCGGCATCAACGCCGGGCCGGGTTCCCCCTCATCTGACGGTGAACCAGGTCCGCAGGTTGCTGGTTCCGGCCAGATCTGAAGCAACTTCACTCGTCCGAGGGAATATACGCAGTAACTCCCCACACCTACGCTCGATTACCGCCCAAATCACCCGTCTGCGGCACCGGCGTGAGGAAACTCACCCGGCCTCCCGGAGGCGGGCCCGCGGTGCGCCGACCGCGGGCCCGGCGCGGCTCATCCGAGCCGGCGGATCACTTGCCCGGGTACGGGTAGAAGCCCCGGCCGCTCTTGCGGCCCAGGTCACCGGCGGTGACCATGCGGGCCATGATCTCGGGAGCGGCGAACTTCTCGTCCTGGGTCTCGGCGTAGATGTTGTGGGCGGCGTGCAGCAGGATGTCGACGCCGGTGAGGTCGGCGGTCTCCAGCGGGCCCATCGGGTGGCCGAAGCCGAGGCGGCAGGCCGCGTCGATGTCCTCGGCGGTGGCGACGCCCGACTCGTACAGCTTTGCGGCCTCGACGACCAGCGCGGTGATCAGGCGGGTGGTGACGAAACCGGCCACGTCGCGGTTGACCACCACGACGTCCTTGCCGACGCCCTCGGCGTAGGCGCGGACGGTGGCCAGCGTCGCGTCGCTGGTCTTGTAGCCGCGCACCAGCTCGACCAGCTTCATCAGCGGCACCGGCGAGAAGAAGTGCACGCCGACGACCGACTCGGGGCGCCCGGTGGCGGCGGCGATCCGGGTGATCGGGATGGCGGAGGTGTTGGAGGCCAGTACCGCGCCGTCCTTGGCGATCTTGTCGAGCTCCCGGAAGACGCCCTCCTTGACCTCCAGCTGCTCGAACACCGCCTCGACCACGATGTCGGCCTCGGCGACCGCGCCCAGGTCGGTGGTGGTGGTGATCCGGGCGAGCGCCGCCTCGGCGTCCTCGGCGGTCAGCCGCCCCTTGGCGACGAACTTGTCGTACGAGGCGCGGATGCCGGCGAGGCCGCGCTGCAGCGCCTCCTCGGTGACGTCCCGCAGCACCACCGGGTGCCCCGCCTGCGCGGAGACCTGGGCGATGCCGGCCCCCATCAGGCCGGCGCCGATCACGGCGATCTGCTGGCTGGACGCATTGCTCATGGCTGGGTCTCCCGGATGCCGTCGCCGCCCGGTGGGCGGGCCCTGAAGGCGGCTCAGGGCAGGGGTCACCCGCGTCGGAGCCGCGTCGCTCATGCGCGGACTCTAATGCCCTTCAGGCCCGCGTGGTGCCATTCGAGAGTGTGATCTGTGCCCGACCTGGTCACCCGATCAGACCGTCAGCCCGAGGTCCTGCGCGAGGATCGCCGCCTGTACCCGGCTGCGCAGCTCCAGCTTCGACAGGATCCGGCTGACGTGCGTCTTGGTGGTCGCCTCCGCCATCTCCAGGCGCCGCGCGATCTCGCCGTTGGACAGCCCGGCGCCGATGCAGGCCAGCACCTCCCGCTCGCGCGGGGTGAGCCCCGCGACGGCCGCCCGCGCGTCGGGCCCCACCGTACGGTCCGGGCGGGCGAAGGTGCCGATCAGCCGCCTGGTCACCGAGGGCGCCAGCATGCCGTCCCCGCGCGCCACCGTGCGGATGCCCTCGACCAGGGTGTCCGCCTCCAGGTCCTTGAGCAGGAACCCGGCCGCGCCGGCCCGCAGCGCGCCGTAGACGTACTCGTCCAGGTCGAAGGTGGTCAGCACCAGCACCTGGGCCGCCCCGGCGGCCACCACCGCGCGGGTCGCCGAGACACCGTCCAACCGGGGCATCTGCACGTCCATCAGGACGACGTCGGGCCGCAGCTCCAGCGCGAGGCGCACCGCCTCCTCCCCGTCGGCGGCCTGTCCGACCACTTCCAGGTCCGGTTCGGCGCGCAGGATCATCACCAGCGCCGCCCGCACGGCCGCCTGGTCCTCGGCCACCAGCACCCGGATCGTCATGCCCGGCCCTCGCCTTCCTCGGTCACCAAGGCGCGCGGCAGCACCGCGCGCACGCTCCACAACCCGCCGTGCGGACCGGCCTCGAAGTCGCCGCCGAGCAGTCCGGCCCGCTCCCGCATGCCCACCATGCCCGCCCGGGCGCCCGGCAGCGCCTGGCCGGCGCCGCTGCGGTACGGGCTGTCCACGGCGATCCGCAGCTCCTGCGGCAGGTACTCCAGCCGCACCCGGACCGTCCCCGGACCGGCGTGCTTGAGCGTGTTGGTCAGCGACTCCTGCACGATCCGGTACGCCGCCAGCCCGACCGGCACGGCCAGCGTGCCGCGCTCACCGCTCTGCTCCAGTTCGAAGTCCAGCCCGACGTCCTGGCCGGCCGCCCGGGCCTTGGCCAGCAGCGCGTCGACCGCGTCCAGGTCGGGCGCGGCGTAGGACTCGTCGGCCTCTCCCCCGCCGCTGTCCCGCAGCAGCCCGATCATGCGGCGCATTTCGGCCAATCCCTGGACGCTGTTCTCCCGGATCACCCGCAGCACCTCCACCAGCGGGTCGTCCTCGGGTCGGCGCTGGCGGCGGGCCGCCGACTGGGCCCCGGTGGCGTGGATCGCGATGGCCGACAGGTGGTTGGCCACCACGTCGTGCAACTCCCTTGCCATTCTGGCGCGTTCGGCGACGACCGCCTCCCGCCGGTCCATCTCGGAGAGCAGTGCGGTCTGTTCGGCCCGCAGCCGCTGGGTCTCCGCCTCCTCACGGTGCTTGCGCACCAGGTCGCCGGTCCACACCGGCCCGAGGAAGATCAGCACGGTGACCACCACGACCGCGAGCGCCGTCGGGGCGTCGCTGTAGAGGAAGGACAGACTGCCCAGCACGACGACCGACCCGGCCCCGCTCAGGTGCAGGACGCGCGACATCCGGGCGCTGCCGTAGAGCACGCTCGCGTAGAGCAGGTCGGTGTACATGATGGTGGTCGCGATCAGCGCGCCGGTGAAGATGCTCACCGCGAAGACCACCCCGCCGAGCGCCACCGTCAGGATCGGACGGGTGCGGCGGAACAGCTCCAGCCCGGCGGTGATGAGCAGCGGCGGCAGCACCATCCAGCGCGGGACGCCCTCGGAGTGGTCGTACACCTTGAACGCGAGCAGCAACAGGCCGCCGAGCAGGCCGCCGAGGGCGATCGCTCGGTCCTCCTGCCGCGGGGTGAGGGTGGGTCTGCGCACCACCCCATCAGATCATCCCCGGGCGGGCCCACGGCTCCGGTGCGGGGAGGAGCCGCCGTACACCGAAAGATGCAGGCCGGGCTCGGCTTCGGCGACGACGACGGGCGCGCCCGCACCCGGGAGGCTGGAGGCACCGCCGAGAGTCCCGGAGCACACCATGATCGTCACCCTCATCCTCGCGGCCGAGGTCGCCTTCTGGGTGCTCCTCGCCCTCGGACTGGCCACCCGCTACCTGCTGCGCTGGCGCACCGTGAGCACCGTCCTGCTGGTCGGGCTGCCCGCGGTGGACCTGACGCTGTTCGCCCTCACCGTGCTCGACCTGCGCGGCGGCGCCACCGCGAGCTGGACGCACGCCCTGGCCGCGGGCTACGCGGGCTTCTCCATCGGCTACGGGCCGTCCCTGGTGCGGTGGGCCGACCGGCACTTCCAGTACCGGTTCGCCGGCGGCCCCAGGCCGCTGCCCTCCCCCAAGTACGGCCCCGAGCGGACCCGCCACGAGTGGCAGATCTGCGGGCGCACCGTGGTCTCGGCCGGCATCACGCTGGCCCTGATCACCGCGCTGGTCCCGCTCTCCGACGGCGCCGCCCACTTCGGCGACTTCACCGGCTGGTACCTGCGGCTGGGCCTGGCGTCCGTGATCAACGTGATCGTCGCCGCCTGCTACTCGATCTGGCCCAAGGAGCCGCCGGCCGGCGCCCTCGTCGAGGACGGCCGCCCCGTCCCGGCCGGCCGGCGACTGCCCGGCGACTCCTGACCTAGCGGTTCTCGCCCGGCACCCAGAGCACGTCGCCCTGCTCCTTGTTGGCCGTACGGGCCAGGATGAACAGCAGGTCGGAGAGCCGGTTGAGGTACTTGGCGGTCAGCGGGTTGACGGTGTCCCCGTGCTCCTCGATGGCCGCCCAGGTGGACCGCTCGGCCCGCCGCACCACCGTGCAGGCCAGGTGCAGGTACGCCGCGCCCGCGGTGCCGCCGGGGAGGATGAAGCTGCGCAGCTTCTCCAGCGGCTCCAGGTAGCGGTCGCAGTCCTCCTCCAGCTTGTCGATGTAGGACTCCAGCACCCGCAGCGGCGGGTACTTCGGGTCCTCCACCACCGGGGTGGCCAGGTCCGCACCGACGTCGAAGAGGTCGTTCTGCACCCGGGTGAGCACCACGGAGACGTCCTCGGAGAGCCCGCCGGCCGCGATCGCCACGCCGATCGCGGCATTGGCCTCGTTGGTGTCGGCGTACGCGGCCAGGCGCGGGTCGGTCTTGGTCGTACGGCTCATGTCACCGAGCGCGGTGGTGCCGTCGTCGCCGGTACGGGTGTAGATGCGCGTCAGATTGACCATGCCGCCAAGACTAGCGAGCCGGGTTAGACCGCGTTAACCCCTGCCCCGGGGGACGTCGCCACCCGGTGTTGCCCTCCCCCCAGCCTCCGGCCGGGGGTGCCCCCACCCCGAGCGTGCCGCCGCTACGCGACGTTCACTCTCCCCCAGCCTCCGGCCGGGGGTGCCCCCACCCCGAGCGTGCCGCCGCTACGCGACGTTCACTCTCTGCCCGGGCGGGGCGGCCTCCAGCCAGGCGAGGAAGCCGGTCAGCGCGTCGTCGCTCATCGCGAGCTCCAGCGGCGCGCCGTTGTGCAGGCAGCGCAGCACGACCGAGCCGGAGAGCAGCGCCAGCTCCTCCTGGCCCTCGGGGTAGCGCCGGCCGAGGACCTCGATCTCCCGACGGGGCAGCACCCTGCGCGGGCGCGGGGCGTAGGAGAAGACCCGGAACCACTCGATGGAGTCGCCGCTGTACCGCCCGATACCAAAAACCCACCCCTTGCCGTCGGTCTGGGGGACCGGGGCCGAGGTGGGTTTGCCGTTCTCGTCGAGGTCGGGCTGCGTCGACGCGTCGGCGGGCATTTTGAGCCGGTAGCTGCAGTCGAACGTTCCGCCGACCCGCTGGATGACACGGCGGCGTACCGCGAAGGCCACCAGGCCGATCACACCCAGTGCCACGACCGCCGCACACACCACAAGGGCGAGGACCATGCTCACCTACCTCCTCGCTGCCCGCGTTCCCCGTATCGGTCGTATCAAGCGACCGCGTTGACCTACCAACTGATACGACAGTCCCGGGGTCACGCTCACGCGTCCCCGGGACCGTCGGTCGACCCCGCCACTGCGGGGTCAAGCTTGCTCAGGCGTGGGCCTTGAGGCCGCGCGCCGCGAACAGGCGCACCTCGGCGCGCCGCTCGGCGTGCGCGTCCAGGTCGGACTTGGCCTTGTCCAGCGCGCGCTCGGCACGGGCGACATCGATCTCGTCCGCCAGCTCGGCGATCTCCGCGAGCAGAGACACCTTGTTGTCGGCGAAGGAGATGAAGCCTCCGTGCACGGCGGCGATCACGGTGCCGCCGTCCACCGTGCGGATGGTGACCGGACCGGTCTCCAGCACGCTCAGCACCGGGGTGTGTCCCGGCATGATGCCGGTGTCACCGGAGGCCGTACGTGCGACAACGATGGTGGCCGCACCGGACCACACCTTGCGGTCGGCTGCGACCAGCTCGACGTGCAGCTCAGCCAACGTGGGCTCCTAGGCTCATGCAACGCCCGATTACTCGGGAGTTTCGGTAAGAATAACGGGCCCGCGCCTCCGGCATGAAACCGGCGGCACGGATTTGACCTGAATCACAGCCGATGCGACGCGAGGGGTGGGTCCCAGGGCTGGGGCCCACCCCTCACGGTCACTCAGCTGCTACCGGCCGCGATTACTTCTTCGCCAGCTCGGCGGCGTTGCGCTCCAGGTCCTCGATGCCACCGCACATGAAGAAGGCCTGCTCCGGGATGGAGTCGTACTTGCCGTCGGCGATCGAGTTGAAGGCCTCGATGGTCTCCGACAGCGGCACGGTCGAACCCTCGACACCGGTGAACTGCTTCGCCACGTAGGTGTTCTGCGAGAGGAAGCGCTCGATGCGACGGGCACGGTGGACCGTGATCTTGTCGTCCTCGGACAGCTCGTCCATACCGAGGATGGCGATGATGTCCTGCAGGTCCTTGTACTTCTGCAGGATCCCCTTGATACGGATGGCCGTCTCGTAGTGGTTCTGCGCGATGTACCGCGGGTCGAGGATGCGGGACGTGGAGTCCAGCGGGTCGACGGCCGGGTAGATGCCCTTCTCCGAGATCGGGCGCGACAGAACGGTCGTCGCGTCCAGGTGGGCGAAGGTGGTGGCCGGGGCCGGGTCGGTCAGGTCGTCCGCGGGGACGTAGATCGCCTGCATCGAGGTGATCGAGTGACCGCGGGTCGAGGTGATGCGCTCCTGCAGGAGGCCCATCTCGTCGGCCAGGTTCGGCTGGTAGCCCACCGCGGAGGGCATACGGCCGAGCAGGGTCGACACCTCGGAACCGGCCTGGGTGAACCGGAAGATGTTGTCGATGAAGAGGAGCACGTCCTGCTTCTCGACGTCACGGAAGTACTCCGCCATGGTCAGCGCGGAGAGCGCAACGCGCAGACGGGTGCCCGGCGGCTCGTCCATCTGGCCGAAGACCAGCGCGGTCTTGTCCAGAACGCCCGAGTCGACCATCTCGTCGATGAGGTCGTTGCCCTCACGGGTGCGCTCGCCGACGCCGGCGAACACCGACACACCACCGAAGTTCTCGGCGACGCGGTAGATCATCTCCTGGATCAGAACGGTCTTGCCGACACCGGCACCACCGAACAGACCGATCTTGCCACCGGTGACGTACGGGGTGAGCAGGTCGATGACCTTGATGCCGGTCTCGAACATCTCGGTCTTGGACTCGAGGTCCTTGAAGTCCGGCGCCTTGCGGTGGATCGGCCAGCGGACCTCGACCTGGGACTCGAACTCGTCCTTGTCGACGTTCAGCACCTCACCGAGGGCGTTGAACACCTTGCCCTTGGTGATCTGGCCGACCGGCACCGAGATGGCGGTGCCGGTGTCGGAGACCTGCGCGCCACGGACCAGGCCGTCGGTCGGCTGCATCGAGATGCCGCGGACCATGCCGTCGCCGAGGTGCTGCGCGACCTCGAGGGTCAGGATCTTCTTGCCCGAGCCGTCGGGGTTGTCCACCTCGACGTGCAGGGCGTTGAACATCTCCGGAATCGCGTCGACGGGGAACTCCACGTCGACGACCGGGCCGATGACCCGCGCGACGCGGCCCGTCGCCGTGGTCGGCTCAACTGTGGTGGTCATTCTCATTCGCTCCCGCGGCTAGCGTCGGCGAGGGCGTTGGCACCGCCGACGATCTCGCTGATTTCCTGGGTGATCTCGGCCTGACGGGCCGAGTTGGCAAGCCGCGTGAGCGACTTGATGAGCTCGCCGGCATTGTCCGTCGCGCTCTTCATCGCACGCCGACGGGCGGCGTGCTCGGAGGCGGCCGACTGCAGCAGCGCGCTGTAGATCCGGCTCTCGACGTACCGCGGCAGCAGCGCGTCGAGGACGCCCTCCGCCGACGGCTCGAAGTCGTACAGCGGGAAGATCTGGTTCGTGGCCTTCGACTGGTCGCTGAGCTCGACCTCGTCGAGCTTCAGCGGCAGCAGGCGCGCGTCGACCGCGGTCTGCGTCAGCATCGACTCGAACTCGGTCGAGACCAGGTGGAGCTCGTCCACCCCGCCGGTCTCGGCCGTGAAGGCCTCGATCAGCGCTGCCGCGACAGCCTTCGCGTCGCCGTAGCTCGGCTTGTCCGAGAAGCCCGTCCACGACTGCCCCACCGCGAGGTTGCGGAAGGTGTAGTACGACAGACCCTTCCGACCCACGATGTAGGTCACCACGTCCTTGCCCTCGCCGCGCAGGCGCTCGGTGAGCACCGTCGAGGCCTTGATGGCGTTGGACGAGTAACCGCCGGCCAGGCCGCGGTCCGCCGTGATCAGCAGGACGGCGGCACGCGTGGCGTTCGGGTTCTCGGTGGTGAGCGGGTGCTTGGCGTTGGACCGGGTGGCCACCGCCGTCACCGCCCGGGTGAGCTCGTCGGCGTACGGAGTGGAGGCGGCCACCGCGCGCTGCGCCTTACCGATGCGCGCCGCGGAGATCATCTCCATCGCCTTGGTGATCTTCTTCGTCGCGGTGACAGAGCGGATCCGGCGCTTGTAGACCCGAAGCTGTGCTCCCATGGGTCGTTACGTCCTTTCCCTCGCTACCGGACTCAGGCCTGCTCGGAGAGCAGCTTGCCGTCAGCCGTCGTGAAGCCCTGCTTGAAGGCCTCGATCGCCGTGGTCAGCGCGTCGGTGGTGCCCTCGGCCAGCAGACCGGTCTCGACGATGCCGGCGAGCAGGTCCTTGTGCTGCAGGCGCACGTGGTCCAGGAACTCGCGCTCGAAGCGGCGGATGTCCGCCACCGGGACGTCGTCCAGCTTGCCGGTGGTGCCGGCCCAGATGGAGACGACCTGCTCCTCGACCGGGAACGGCTGGTACTGGCCCTGCTTCAGCAGCTCGACCATGCGCGCACCGCGCTCCAGCTGGGCCTTGGAGGCCGCGTCCAGGTCGGAGCCGAAGCCGGCGAAGGCCTCCAGCTCACGGTACTGGGCGAGGTCCAGGCGCAGACGGCCGGCGACCGAGCGCATGGCCTTGATCTGGGCGGAGCCACCGACGCGGGAGACCGAGATACCGACGTTCACGGCCGGGCGGATGCCGGCGTTGAACAGGTCGGACTCCAGGAAGCACTGGCCGTCGGTGATGGAGATGACGTTGGTCGGGATGTACGCCGAGACGTCGTTCGCCTTGGTCTCGATGATCGGCAGACCGGTCATCGAGCCGCCGCCGAGCTTGTCGTTCAGCTTGGCGCAGCGCTCCAGCAGGCGGGAGTGCAGGTAGAAGACGTCACCCGGGTAGGCCTCGCGGCCCGGCGGGCGGCGCAGCAGCAGGGAGACGGAGCGGTACGCCTCGGCCTGCTTCGACAGGTCGTCGAAGATGATGAGGACGTGCTTGCCGTCGTACATCCACTCCTGGCCGATGGCCGAACCGGTGTACGGGGCGAGGTACTTGAAGCCGGCCGGGTCGGAGGCGGGAGCAGCCACGATCGTGGTGTACTCCAGCGCGCCGGCCTCCTCCAGGGCGCCACGGACGGACGCGATGGTGGAGCCCTTCTGACCCACGGCGACGTAGATGCAGCGGACCTGCTTCTTCGGGTCGCCCGAGCGCCAGTTGTCACGCTGGTTGATGATCGTGTCGACAGCCACCGCGGTCTTGCCGGTCTGGCGGTCGCCGATGATCAGCTGGCGCTGGCCGCGGCCGATCGGGGTCATCGCGTCGATGGCCTTGATGCCGGTCTGCAGCGGCTCCTTGACCGACTTGCGGGCCATGACGCCCGGGGCCTGCAGCTCCAGGGCACGGCGACCGGTCGAGGCGATGTCGCCCAGGCCGTCGATGGGGCTGCCCAGCGGGTCCACGACGCGGCCGAGGTAGCCGTCGCCGACCGGCACGGAGAGGACCTCGCCGGTGCGACGCACCGTCTGGCCCTCTTCGATGCCGCCGAACTCGCCGAGGATGACGACACCGATCTCACGGGTGTCGAGGTTCAGCGCGAGGCCGAGCGTGCCGTCCTCGAACTTCAGCAGCTCGTTCGCCATGACCGAGGGCAGGCCCTCGACATGCGCGATACCGTCCGCCGCGTCAGTAACCGTGCCGACCTCTTCACGCGAGGCGGCGTCCGGCTGGTACGACTGGACAAAGTCGGCCAGCGCGTCCCGGATCTCCTCCGGACGGATCGTAAGCTCCGCCATCAGGCTTCCCTGCTCTCCTAGTTTGCGATCCTCGGCCCGCCATTGAGGGCCGCAAGTATTCGACTCTCGGCCGGGTCTCTCGAACCGGCCGTACGATTTGCCGGCTCCGGTGGAGCCGGTTCCCGACCGAGGGTCGGATGTGCTTCGGGGTGCTCAGCCTTCGAGCGACTGGCGAGCGCCTTCGAGGCGGCTCGACACGGTGCCGTCGATGATCTCGTCACCGATCTCGACCCGGACACCGCCGACGACCTCGGGGTCGACGTCGATGTTCAGGTGGACCTGGCGGCCGTACAGCCGGGCCAGCGAGCCCGACAGGCGCTCCTTCTGGCCGTCCGACAGCGGCACCGCGGTGGTGACCAGGGCCACCACGCGACCGCGCCGCGCTGCGGCGAGCCGCGAGTAGGACTCCAGGCCCTGCTCAAGGCTACGGCCACGCGGCTGGGTGACCAGGGCCGTGACCAGCCGGACGGTGCCCGCGTTGGCGCGGCCGCCGAGCAGCTTCTTGATCAGCGCCGCCTTGGAGGCGGAGCCGGCCTTGGGCTCGGTCAGCGCGGAGCGCAGCTCGTGCGAGCCGCACACCACCCGGCCGAACCGGAAGAGCTCGTCCTCGACGTCGTCCAGGACACCGGCCTTCTCGGCGGCGATGACCTCGGCGTACGCGGCCAGCTCCTCGGTGGCGTCCACCAGGTCGCGCGAGCCCGACCAGCGGGAGCGGACCAGGCCGGAGGCCAGGTCGACCGTCTCGCCGGAGACCTGGCCGGCCAGCAGCGAGGAGACCAGCTGGGCCTTGTCCTGACCCGACCGGGACGGGTCGGTCAGGACGCGGCGCAGCGACACCTCACGGTCCAGGAGGACCGTGACGGCGGTGAGCTCCTCGGCGAGCTTGACCGCGTCCACCGAGGTGGAGTCGGTCAGGCTTTCGAGGTTCTGCCGCCCGGCGGCGAGGGCCTCGCGGCTTGCGCCGATCACTTGGCCGCACCCTGAGCAACGGCGGCCTTGGCCTCCAGCTCGTCCAGGAAGCGGTCAATCACGCCGCTCTGCCGGGTGTGGTCCTCAAGGGACTCACCCACGATGCGGGAGGCCAGCTGCGAAGCGAGCGAACCCACGTCCTGGCGCAGGGCGGCAGTCGCCTGCTTCTTGTCGGCCTCGATCTGGGCGTGGCCGGCGGCGACGATGGCCTCGCGCTGACGCTGGCCCTCCTCGCGCATCTCGCCGAGCTGGGCAGCACCCTGCTCGCGCGCCTGCTCGACGATCCGAGCAGCCTCGTGCCGCGCCTCGGCGAGCTCGGCCCGGTACTGCTCAAGCAGGGCCTGGGCCTCAGCCTGAGCGGTCTCCGCCCGCTCCATGCCGCCCTCGATGGCGTCCCGGCGCTCCGACAGCACCTTCTCGATGCTGGGGAGGAGCTTCTTGCCGAGCAGGCCGAAGACGATGAAGAAGCAGAGCAGGCCGATGATGATCTCCGGCCACGCGGGGAGGAGAGGATTCATCTTCTCCTCCTCCTGCGCAAGCTGAGCCACGATGCCCATGCTCATATCTGGACCTTCCTCGAAAGGGTCTGCGGCGGGATTACTTGTTGCCGAAGACGAACGGCATGACGATGCCGATGAGGGCCAGCGCCTCGGTCAGCGCGAAGCCGATGAACATGTTGGAGCGGATCAGGCCCGCGGCCTCGGGCTGACGGGCCATGGCCTGAACGCCGTTGCCGAAGATGAGACCGACGCCGATGCCGGGGCCGATCGCGGCGAGGCCGTAGCCGATGGACGCGACGGAACCGTAGACAGTGCCCTCAGCGAGGAAGCTCATTGCAGTTGTCCTTTGCAAGGTGGTGAACCGGTGGTGATTGGCCACCGGGCGATCCGGGAGGTTGGTTCAGGGAGGGCCGATTGGCCCCCTGGCTCAGTGCGCCTCTTCGAGGGCACCGGCGATGTAGCTGCTGGCCAGCATCACGAAGATGTAGGCCTGCAGGAACTGGACCAGCAGCTCGAAGGCGGTCAGCGCGATGGTCACCACGAAGGAGACCGAGCCGTAGAGCGCGCCCAGGGTCGGGCTGAGCAGGTACCAGGAGGCGATGGAGAACATCACGATCAGCAGGTGGCCCGCGAACATGTTCGCGAAGGCTCGGACCGCGAGCGTGAAGGGGCGCACGAGAACGTTCGAGAAGAACTCGATCGGCACCAGGATGAACATGACCCAGCCGGGGATGCCCGAGGGCCAGCAGAGGTTCTTCAGACCGCCGACGAAGCCGTGCTTCTTGAAGGTCAGGGTCATGTAGGTGACCCAGACGATCGCCGCCAGGCCGGCCGGGAACGCGATCGCCGCCATCACCGGGAACTGGGCGAAGGGGATGATCGACATGATGTTCATCATCCAGATGAAGAAGAACATCGAGACGAGCATCGGGACGTACTTCTCGCCCTTCTTGCCGATCGTCTCCAGCACGATGGACCGCTTGACGAAGTCGTAGCCGATCTCACCGACCAGCTGCAGCTTCCCGGGCACCACTCGCGGCTTGGCGAAGGCGGCCCAGAAGAAGGCGACCACCAGGAACGAGACGATGAACGACAGCAGCATCGGCTTGTTGAACTCGATGCTGCCGATCGTGAAGATCGGCTCGAACTGGAACTCGTTCAGGCCGGGGGCCGGGAAGCCGCAGCCAGCGTCCCCGAAGTGGCAACTGCCTGAGGCGAGGGACGTGAGTTCAGCACTCACCACGGACTCCTTCGTCGTGACGCATGGTTACGGCAACCTCGGTGTGTCGGCGTGGCCTGCGGCCACGGAGCGGCACTGAAACTTGATGGGTATCTCGCCGACCCCGCGCAGCAGTGCGGCGCACCGCAGAGGGATCATCGAAGACTTCGCGGATCCGGGGGGCGATCCGTCCATGACTCGGACAGACCAGGCCTCTTCCCGTGTTCCGTTGTTGCGACGGACGATAGCAGCCCGTCAGTGCGGCATAAACACCGCCCCCCTCGTTGGGGGGACAGTCAGGCCTCGTCACTGTTGACGCCCCGAGTCCGGAGGCTTGTCGGCCTTGCTTTCGGAGGCGTCCGGGTCGACGTAGAAGGTCTTGGCCTTGAGCGCACCGCGGACCTGGAAGCCGGTCCAGATCAGCGCGCAGCCGAGCAGGGTGAAGGCGAAGGCCTGACGGTTGAAGAGCTCGGTGTCCTTGAAGACTGCGAGAACGATGCCCACCAGCAGGATCTGCGTCGTGTAGACCAGGAGCGCCGCGGCCATCATGATGTGCGGGTTGTTCCTGGTCAGCCGGTCGAGTGCGACCTGGCCGAAGCTGAAGAAGGCCATCACCAGCAGCGTTCCGAAGAGAGCGCCGAGCAGCCCCTTGGTGCCCGCGACGGCGAGGGAGATCGCCATCGCGATGACTCCGGCGACCGCAGTGGGGATCGCGGCGCCTCGGAGGATCCGGGCGTCGTTGGACGGCATGTCGGCAACTCCGGCGGCATGTCGATGTGGCAGGGGGACGGGCACAGAACGTGGTGGGTGGCACCGGACCGGGAGGCCGCCGCGGGCCGACCGTCTGACGACGGGCCCGTCGAGGGAGACCGACCAGGGACGGAAGTCATCCACCTGTGAGGTCTTTCGGCGTGTTCTCGGTACTCGTGAACGGTATCACAAACTATTTGATGAGAGCTTTACCATGAATGTGTGGCACCTGTCACACTAGCGGCCTAACGGTGCCGCCGTACGGGTGAAGCATCTTGACGCCGCATCAGCCGAATGCGTAGGGCCGGACCGGGCCTAGTCGCGGTGCGGACCGCGCCCGCGGCCGCCGACCGCCGAGGAGCCCTTGCCCAGCCCGCCGAGCAGTTCCTTGTCCTTGGCGGACAGCTCGGCCATCGGCTCGGAGCCCGGAGCGGTCGCGGCGGGGTCGCTCCCGGTCGCCGCGGCGGCCGCCCGGGGGGTGCGGCGGCGGTAGCGCGGGGGCACGAAGGCCTGCACCGCACGCGGGGCGCGCGGGCGGAACCGCGGGGTGAGCAGCACGACCAGGCCGACCAGGCAGAGCCCGGCCAGCGTCAGCACCACCGTGCGGCCGGTGTTGGTGACCGAGAAGGCGACGGTGCCGAAGGCGATCAGGGCGGCCCAGAAGTACATGATCAGGACGGCCCGGCTGTGCGAGTGGCCGACCTGGAGGAGCCGGTGGTGCAGGTGCCGCTTGTCGGCGGCGAACGGCGACTGGCCGGCCCAGGTGCGGCGCACCACGGCGAGCAGCAGGTCGGCCAGCGGCAGCGCGATGACGGTCAGCGGCAGCAGCAGCGGGATGTAGATCGGGACCAAGGCGTGCACGGTGGCGGTCTGCGAACCGGTCTCGCTGGTGATGAGGTCCGGGTCGACGCGGCCGGTGATGGAGATCGCGGCCACCGCCAGCATCAGGCCGAGCATCATCGAGCCGGAGTCGCCCATGAAGATCCGGGCCGGGTGCAGGTTGTGCGCCAGGAAGCCCAGGCACATGCCGATCAGCAGCACGCTGAACAGCACGGCGGGCGCCGCGTCGGTGATCGTGTAGCCGTACCAGAGCCGGTAGGAGTACAGGAAGAAGGCGATCGCGGCGATGCAGACCATGCCGCCGGCCAGGCCGTCCAGGCCGTCGATGAAGTTCACCGCGTTGACCATGACGACGACCATGGTGACCGAGATGACCATGCCCTGGGTGGGACTCACCGCGACCGCGCCGACGCCGGGCACCGGCAGGGTGATCACCGTGACGCCCTGCCAGACCATCACACCGGCGGCGATCATCTGGCCGCCGAGCTTCACCAGGGCGTCCACGCCCCACTTGTCGTCGAGCACGCCGAGCAGCCACATGATCCCGGCGCCGGAGAGCAGCGCCCGGATGTCGGTGCCCTGGGAGAACACCTTGCTGAGGTTGTCGAGCTGGGAGGCGACCAGGATGCCCGCGCACAGGCCTCCGAACATCGCGATGCCGCCGAGCCGGGGCGTGGGCTCGCGGTGCACGTCACGGGCGCGTACCGGCGGCATCGCGCCGGCCGCGATCGCGAACTTCCGGACCGGGCCGGTCAGCAGGTAGGTGACGGCCGCGGTGCAGAACAGCACCAGCAGATACTCACGCACCACTGGCCTCCTGCGTCACTGTCCGACGGGTGAGTACCGAAGGTACTCCCGCGCTTGTCCGGGATTCGAGGTGCGTCGCCACGGCACACACCTTATTGAGTCGGACGCCCCAGGCGTGCATCGCGGTTCGCCCTACCGGGTAGGGATCCGGGATGCGTGCTCACCGGCGCTCGGCGAAGGCCCCCGCGAGCTCCCGGACCCGCGCTCCGGTCCGGGCGTCCGTGCCCTCGCCGAGCACCCGTCCGATCAGGCCGGCGATCTCGGTGAGCTCCGCCTCGCCCATGCCCTGGGTGGTGACGGTGCCGGTGCCGAGCCGGATCCCGGAGGTCTCCGCGGGCGGCGCCGGGTCGTAGGGCAGCGCGCACTTGCCGAGCAGGAGTCCGACCGAGGCGCACCGGCGTTCGGCCTCGGCCCCGCTGACGCCGAGCGGGCCGACGTCGGCGGTCACCAGGTGGGTGTCGGTGCCGCCGGTCGACAGGCGCAGGCCGGCCGCCGCGAGCCCCGCCGCCAGCACCCGCGCCCCCGCCACCGTGCGGTGGGCGTACCCGCGGTACCCGGGGGTGGCCGCCTCGGCCAGCGCGACCGCCTTGCCGGCCACCTCGTTCATCGCCGCGCCGCCCTGGCTGAACGGGAACACCGCCCGGTCGATCCGCTCGGCCAGTTCGGCGGTGGACAGCAGCAGACCGCCGCGCGGGCCGCGCAGCAGCTTGTGGGTGGCGGCCACGGTGACGTCCGCGTAGGGCACCGGGGAGGGCGCCACATGGGCCGCGATCAAACCGGTGGTCTGCGCGGCGGACGCGATCAGATAGGCGTCCACCTCGTCGGCGATCTCCCGGAAGGCGGCCCAGTCCGGGTGCCGGGGGTAGGAGATGGACCCGGCCACGATCGCCTTCGGGCGGTGCCGGCGGGCCAGCTCACGGACCTGGTCGAGGTCGATCAGGCCGTCGTCCTCCCGCACCCCGTAGCCGACGAACTCGAACCAGCGGCCGGAGAAGTTGGCCCGTGAGCCGCAGCTGAGGTGGCCGCCGTGCTCCAGCGACATCGCCAGCACCACGTCGCCGGGCCGCAGCAGCGCCGCGTAGGTCGCCAGCATCGCCGAAGTGGCCGACCGGGGCTGGACGTTGGCGTGCGGGGCGGCGAACAGCTCACGGGCCCGGTCGATCGCCAGCAGCTCGGCGGCGTCCGCCAGCGCGCAGCCGGTGTGGTGGCGCCTGCCCGGGTAGCCCTCGGCGTACTTGTCGATCAGCGGGCCGCCCAGGGCCGCCAGCACGGCCGGGCTGGTGAGGTTCTCCCCCGCCAGCAGCTGGATCGTTTCGGCCCGCCGTTCGGACTCGGCGGCGAGCAGGTCGGCCAGCTGCGGATCGGCCCGGTACAGCGCCTCGGACGCCCACCGGCGCCCGGGCATCCCGGTCGTCCCGGGCATCCCGGTCGTCTCGGAGGAGCCGGTCGCGGAGGAGCCGGTCGCGGCATCGGTGACGGTCATGGCGGGGCTCCCGGCGGCGTCGGGTTGCGGGGCACCTCCCGGCCGAAGGCTGGGGGCGGTCCCTCCAGCGTAGGACCGGGTGCCGTGCAGGGCCTGCCGACGCGGGGACGGTGCACCCGGCCGGGGGTGCCGGTGCCGCGGGGGCGGGCACGGGCCCGCGGCGGCGCGGGGAGTCAGCGCAGCGCGGTGACGCCGGTGAGCGCGGTGACCACCGGGTCCACCGCGTGGAATATCTCCTCGCCGCAGTTGCGGAACATGCCGATCGGCGCGCCGTACGGGTCGTGGACCTCGTCCGACTCCGGGCTGGCCGCCAGCAGCCAGCCGCGCAGCGCCGCGGCGGCCCGGACCAGCGCCCGGGCCCGCTCGGTGACGTCCGCGCCGCGGCGCGGGTCGGGCAGGGTGCCCGGGTCTATCGTGCGCACCAGCCGGGTGAACTCCTTCAGCGTGAAGGTGCGCAGCCCCGCCTCGTGGCCCATCGAGATCACCTGGGCGCGGTGGTCCAGGGTGGCGGTGAGCACCAGGTCGGCCTCGACCACGTGCTCGTCCAGCAGCTCGCGCCCGGCGAAGCCGCCGCTGTCCGCGCCGTACTCGTCCAGCACGGTCGCGGCGTGCTCCTCCATCGGCGCGCCCTCGTGGCCCCAGGTGCCGGCGCTCTCCACCAGGATGCGCCCGGCCACCCGGGGGCTCAGCCGGGTGTCCAGCTCACGCCGGGTGAGCCGCTCGGCGATCGGCGAGCGGCAGATGTTCCCGGTGCAGACGAACAGGATCCGAAAGTGGTCCAGGGGCCTCGGGCCCACGCTCAGGTACGGCGATATGCCGGGCCCGGCATGGAGGGAGGCGGCCGTCAACTGCCGGCCTCCAGGTCGGGAACGACCTCCCTCAGCTGCTCGGCGCTGATCGCGCCGGCCCGCAGCAGGACCGGGACCTTGCCCGTGACGTCGACGATGGAGGAGGCGGTGGCGTGGTCGGCCGTGCCGCCGTCCAGGTAGACGGAGATGGCGTCGCCGAGCTGCTGCTGGGCCTCGTCGCAGGTGGCCGGGGAGGGGCCGCCGGTCCGGTTGGCGCTGGAGACGGCGAGCGGGCCGGTGGTGTTCAGCAGCTCGATCGCGACCGGGTGCAGCGGCATCCGGACGGCGACGGTGCCCCGGGTGTCGCCGAGGTCCCAGCGCAGCGAGGGCTGGTGCCTGGCGACCAGGGTGAGACCGCCGGGCCAGAAGGCGTCGACCAGCTCCCAGGCCTGCTCGGAGAAGTCGGTGACCAGGCCGTGCAGGGTGGTCGGCGAGCCGACCAAAACCGGCGAGGGCATGTTGCGGCCGCGGCCCTTGGCCTCCAGCAGCGCGGCGACGGCCTCCGGGGAGAAGGCGTCGGCGCCGACCCCGTAGAGGGTGTCGGTGGGCAGCACGACGAGTTCGCCGCGGCGGATGGCCGAGGCGGCCTCGCGCAGACCGGTGGCGCGGTCCCCGGCGTCGGCACAGTCGTAGCGGCGGCTCATCGGTGCGGTCCCCTTCCGAGATGGCTCATGACAGCGCGGCCGTGCGGGCCACGGCGCTGGTCGTTCACAGCGCGGCCTTTCGGGCGGCCGTGCTGCTCTGCTTGCCGGTCACGACGACGCCGTTCGGGTCGCCGTGCTCCGTCTGGTGGTCACGACGACGCCCTTCGGGCCGCCGTGCCCTGCTCGATGATCACAACGACGCCCTTCGGGCCGTCGTGAAGCGCGGGCGGTTGTTGAGGTCGCGGTGGTCGGCCGCGTCCGTCCAGCCGCCCTCCTCGTTGAAGATCCACGGGACCTGGCCGCCCTGGGTGTCGGCGTGCTCGATCACCACGGCCCCGCCGGGGCGCAGCAGCCTGGCCGCGACCCGCTCGATGCCCCGGATGGTGTCCAGGCCGTCCTCGCCGGAGAACAGCGACATCTGCGGGTCGTGGTCGCGGGCCTCGGGGGCGACGTACTCCCACTCGGTGAGCGGGATGTACGGCGGGTTGGAGATCACCAGGTCGAAGCGGCCGTCCCAGGAGCGGTCGTCCTCGAAGGCCCGGGTGGCGTCGCCCGCGTGCAGGGTGACCCGGGCCCGGTCGGAGCTCGCCTCGATGTTGCGCCGGGTGTAGTGGAGCGCACCCTCGTCCAGCTCGAAGGCGTGCACGGTGGAGCGCGGCAGCTCCTGGGCGAGGGCGAGCGCGATGGCGCCGGAGCCGGAGCAGAGGTCGACCACCAGCGGCTCGGCGACGTCCATGTCCCGGACGGCGTCTATGGCCCACTCGACGACCGTCTCGGTCTCCGGTCGGGGCACGAAGACCCCGGGGCCGACCTCCAGCTCCAGATAGCGGAAGAACGCCCGGCCGGTGATGTGCTGCAGCGGTTCGCGCGCCTCCCGCCGGGAGACGGCCTCCCAGTAGCGGGCGTCGAAGTCGCCGTCCTTGACGGTGTGCAGCTGGCTGCGCTTCACGTTGTGGACGTGGGCGGCGAGCTCCTCCGCGTCGAAGCGCGGCGACGGCACGCCGGCCGCGGCCAACCGCTGGGTGGCCTGGGCCACCTCGGCGAGCAGCAGGTTCATCCGTACGACCTCTTGTTTCTGCGCTCCGGCCTGGACGCCGGTCTCAGTTCTGTTGGGCCGCGGCGAGCTTGGCCGCCGCGTCCGCGTCGACGCAGGACTGGATCACCGCGTTCAGTTCGCCGTCCAGGACCTGGTCCAGGTTGTACGACTTGAAGCCCGTGCGGTGGTCCGAGATGCGGTTCTCGGGGTAGTTGTACGTCCGGATCCGCTCGGAGCGGTCCACCGTGCGGACCTGGCTGCGGCGCGCGTCGGAGGCCTCCCGCTCGGCCTCCTCCTGCGCGGCGGCCAGCAGCCGCGAACGCAGGATGCGCATCGCCTGCTCCTTGTTCTGCAGCTGGCTCTTCTCGTTCTGGCAGGAGGCCACGATACCGGTCGGCAGGTGGGTGATCCGGACCGCCGAGTCGGTGGTGTTGACGGACTGGCCGCCGGGGCCGGACGAGCGGTACACGTCGATCCGCAGGTCGTTGGCGACGATCTCGACCTCGACCTCCTCCGCCTCGGGGGTGACCAGCACGCCCGCCGCGGAGGTGTGGATGCGGCCCTGGGACTCGGTGGCGGGGACGCGCTGCACGCGGTGCACGCCGCCCTCGTACTTCAGCTTGGCCCAGACGCCCTGGCCGGGCTCGGTGCTGCCCCTGGTCTTCACGGCCACCGAGACGTCCTTGTAGCCGCCGAGGTCGGACTCGTTGGCGTCGATGATCTCGGTCTTCCAGCCGACCCGCTCGGCGAAGCGCAGGTACATCCGCAGCAGGTCGCCGGCGAACAGCGCGGACTCCTCGCCGCCCTCACCCGCCTTGACCTCCAGGATGACGTCCTTCTCGTCGTTCGGGTCCCGCGGGACGAGCAGCAGCCGCAGCTCCTCGGTCAGCTCCTCGCGGCGGGCCTCGGAGTCCTTCACCTCGGCGAGGAACTCCGGCTCCTCGGCGGCGAGTTCACGAGCGGCCTCGATGTCCTCGCCGGCCTGCCGCCAGGCGCGGTACACGCGCGTGATCGGGGTCAGCTCGGCGTAGCGCTTGGCCAGCTTGCGGGCGTTCGCCTGATCCGAATGGACCGACGGGTCGGCCAGCCTCGTTTCGAGGTCGGCGTGCTCGACGAGGAGCTCTTCGACTGCCTCGAACATGGAGTGGGCCTTCTTCCCGTGAGAACCGGTGGAGTGGGTGGCGCACGCAGCGCCGGGGACGCGGCCGCCGCGGCGCACGAACGCCGTGGGACGCGAACGGCGCCGGTCCCCAGCGCCCCCGGAACGAGTACGGGGGCACCGGAAACCGGCGCCGAGGGAGCGCTAGGCCTTCGCGCTGTGCTGCTTGCCGAAGCGGGCCTCGAAGCGGGCCACGCGGCCACCGGTGTCGAGGATCTTCTGCTTGCCGGTGTAGAACGGGTGGCACTGCGAGCAGACCTCGGCGCGGATCACGCCACTGGTCTCGGTCGAGCGGGTGGTGAACTCGGCGCCGCAGGTGCAGGTCACATGGGTGACCACGTACTCGGGGTGAGCGTTGGGCTTCAAGGGGATCTCCTAGGTTCGGGAGGGCACCGGGTCGGCGGCTGGAATGCCGCACGTGAACCGGGACCGACGTACCAGTCTGCCAGGACCGGCCGCTTCTTCCCAAACCGGGTCGGCTCCCGGGATATTCCGGGCCCCGGTCAGCGGTCCGCGGTGGCCTTCGCCGACGGCTTGGCGGTACCCGCGGTGCCCGTGGGGGCCTTGGCCGGGGGCGTGGCCGCCTTCGCGGGGGCCGTGGGGGCCTTCGCCGGGGCCGTGGGGGTCGCCTGGGCGGGGTTGACGGGCTGGTCGCCCAGGATGGCCTGCGGGAGCGGCTGGTCGGCCTTCAGGGCCGCCCAGAGCTGTCCGGCCTGCGGCTGCTGCTCGACCACGCGGTTGGCGTCGCCGGGGGCCGTCACGACCGGCAGGGTGACCATGGTGAGCTGGTCCGGCCCGATCCCCTTCAGTTCCTCGGCCAGGCCCACCAGGGAGTTCACCGAGGCCAGCGCCGAGTCGGTGGTGATGCTGCGGGTGAGCGTGTCGCCGACCGACCAGAGCTTGACCGGGTTGGAGAACAGCCCGATCCCGCCGGCCTGCCCGAGCAGCGACTTCACCATCTGCTTCTGGAGCTCGATCCGGCCGAGGTCGCTGCCGTCGCCGACGCCGTGCCGGGTGCGGACGAAGGCCAGCGCCTGCTCGCCGCCCAGGTGGTGCTCGCCGGCCGACAGGTCCAGTCCGCTGTCCTTGTCGTGGATGGCCACCGTCGTGGTCACGGTGGCCCCGCCTATCGCGTCCACGACCCGGGCGAATCCGGCGAAGTCGATCTCGACGTAGTGGTCCATCCGCAGCCCGGTCAGCTGCTCGGTGGTCTTGACCGCGCAGGCGGCGCCGCCGGTCTCGTAGGCGCTGTTGAACATCGCGCGCCTGGCGCCGGCCGCCGCCCTGCCGCCCGCGTCGGTGCAGTCGGGCCGGGCGACCAGGGTGTCGCGGGGGATCGAGACGATCTCGGCGCGCGAGTGGTCCTGGTTGACGTGCACCACCATCGCGGTGTCCGAGCGGGCGGTGTCGCCGGTGTCCCCGCCGGCCAGGGCGCCGTTGCCGCCGGCCCGCGAATCCGAGCCGAGCACCAGCAGGTTGAACGATCCGTCGGTGGCGGCCGGCGGCCGGGCGGTGCCCAGCCGGGCGTCGATGTCGACGCTCTTGATGTTGCCGTTGAGCTTGAAGTACGCGTAGCCGGCGGCACCGGCACCGAGGACGACCAGTGCGGCGAACGCGCACGCGGCCGTCCGCAGGAGCCTGCGGCGGCGACTCGTTACCCTCTTGTGCTCGGCCATACGATCCAGAGTAAATCGGACAACATGATCAAAAGGGCCCAAGTTGTCCCAACTCTGGAACAAACACGGAACCCTGGACCGCTCGCGCGATCCAGGGTTCTGTGCGTGTCTGCCGGTCACCTACTGTCAGTCGCCGGACCCGGGGGTCGTCTTGGCGATCTGCATCAGGAACTCGGCGTTCGACTTGGTCTGCTTCATCTTGTCCAGCAGCAGCTCGATCGCCTGCTGCGAGTCGAGCGCGTGCAGCACCCGGCGGAGCTTCCAGACGATGGCCAACTCCTCGCTGCCCAGCAGGATCTCCTCCTTGCGGGTGCTGGAGGCGTCGACGTCGACGGCCGGGAAGATGCGCTTGTCCGAGAGCTTCCGGTCGAGCTTGAGCTCCATGTTGCCGGTGCCCTTGAACTCCTCGAAGATGACCTCGTCCATCCGCGAGCCGGTCTCGACCAGCGCGGTGGCCAGGATCGTCAGCGAGCCGCCGTTCTCGATGTTGCGCGCGGCACCGAAGAACTTCTTCGGCGGGTACAGCGCGGTCGAGTCGACACCACCGGACAGGATGCGGCCGGAGGCCGGCGCCGCCAGGTTGTAGGCGCGGCCCAGGCGGGTGATCGAGTCCAGCAGGATCACCACGTCGTGGCCCAGCTCCACCAGGCGCTTGGCGCGCTCGATGGCCAGCTCCGCGACGGTGGTGTGGTCCTCGGCCGGGCGGTCGAAGGTCGAGGAGATGACCTCGCCCTTCACCGACCGCTGCATGTCGGTGACCTCCTCGGGACGCTCGTCGACCAGGACGACCATCAGGTGGCACTCGGGGTTGTTGTGGGTGATCGCGTTGGCGACCGCCTGCAGCACCATGGTCTTACCGGTCTTCGGCGGCGCGACGATCAGACCGCGCTGGCCCTTGCCGATCGGCGACACCAGGTCGATGATCCGGGTGGTCAGCACGCCCGGGTCGGTCTCCAGGCGCAGCCGCTCCTGCGGGTACAGCGGGGTCAGCTTGTTGAACTCGGGGCGGCCGCGGCCGCTCTCCGGGTCCATGCCGTTGACGGAGTCCAGGCGCACCATGGCGTTGAACTTCTCGCGGCGCTCGCCGTCCTTGGGCTGGCGCACCGCACCGGTGATGGCGTCACCCTTGCGCAGGCCGTTCTTGCGGACCTGGGCGAGCGAGACGTAGACGTCGTTGTGGCCCGGCAGGTAGCCGGAGGTGCGCACGAACGCGTAGTTGTCGAGGATGTCGAGGATGCCCGCGACCGGGATCAGCACGTCGTCGTCGCCGACCTGCGGCTCGGCGGGGCCGACCTCGAAGCCCTCGCGGCGGCCGCGGCCACGGCGGTCGCGGTAGCGGCCACGGCGGCCACGGCGCCCGTCGCCGAACTCGTCGTCGTCGTAGCCGCCCTGCTGCACCTGCGGCTGGGCGGGCTGCTGGCTCTGGCGGCCCTGCTGGCCCTCGCTCTGGCCGCCCTGCTGCTGGCCCTGCTGGCCCTGGCGCTCGGGGCGGTCCGCGCGGTCCCGGCGGTTGCGCCGGTCGCGACGCGACTCGCGGGAGTCGGCGTCCTGCGCGGCCTGGGCCTCGCCGCCCTCCTGGCGGCCCTCGCGCTCGCCGCCCTCGCGGCGGTCACGGCGGTCGCGGCGGTCGCGGCGGGTCTCGGTGCGACCCTCCTCGCGGCCCTCGAAGCCGCGGGTCTCGGCCGGGCGGGCCTCGGCCTGCTTGGCCTCGGTGACCACCGCGGCGGGCGCCTCGGCGACGGCGTCGGCGGTCGGAGCACCGGCGGCCGAGGTGGCCCGGCGACGGGTGCGCTCGGTGCGGGCCGGCGCGGCGGCGGCGGTCTCGGCGGCGGCCTGGACCGGGATCTCGATCTGGGCCTGCGCCTCGGCGGCCGGGGCCTCGGCCTGCGCGGCCTTGGTCCGGCGGGCCGGCTTCTCGGCCGGCTCGGCGGTGTCGGCCTTGGCCGCGGCACGCTTGGTGGCGGGCGCGGCGGCAGCGGTGCCGCCGGCGGCGGCGAGCAGCGGGTCCCCGCCGCTCTTCTCCTTGATGGCCTCGATCAGCTGGCTCTTGCGCAGGCGTCCCGTGCCGCTGATCCCGAGCGTCGAGGCGAGCTTCTGCAGCTCGGCCAGGACGAGGCCGTCCAGGCCCGCGGCGGCGGTGCGACGGCGCCGGGCCGGGGCCGCGGGGGCGGCGGCTGCGTCCGACGCCTCGGCGTCCGGGCGCGCGCCCATCAGATCGGTGGTGTCGCTCACTAAGGGTCCTTCCCTGGAGCGGACGTCGGCCTGTCTGGCACGGCGACCGGTTGTGCTGTCCTGACCAACGCTCGACTGCGTCGGTCCGAGGCGGTGATCCCCCGGATGGCGGTAGCCAGTCGGGGGAGGGGCTGCGAGGTGCGGTGCGTGAAGCACGGTGGTGCTGGGTTGGCGCGGTGGGCGCGGTGGGATGGTCGCGTACCGACCCTCCCCCGGCCTCCGGCCGGGTGGTACCCCCACGCTGCCTGCGAATCCCGGGCCCCGTCGCGTGACGGTGGCCCGTGCTCCGCCCGGCACGGCCTCGAAGTGGGAGGCTGCGGGGTGGGGGTCAGGTGCCGTCACGGCTTCGGGATGCGGCCGCATGTCGCGCAGGCAGGCTGCGTACGCGCTGCGGTGGGCTCCCGGAGAATCGTCGCCCCGTGCATCGCCGCGACTCCGCTGACGCGGAGTGCTGGGATCGGGACGCGGCGCACCGAGCCCCGGAGGGCACCTGGTGCAGCAATGAGGTTAACACTACCGACCCCCTCAGACATTCCCCAGCCTTGCGCTTGCCAATCGTGTCCGGAGTACCCGGCTCCGGGCATGCCGGAGCCGGTCTCCCGGACGGGGTGTTCAGACGTCGAGCGGGAGTACCGAGGCCCCGGTCCGGTCGAGTTCCAGCCGGTGCGCGGCGAACGCCTCGCCCGCGAAGTGGACGAGCTTGTCGGCCCCCGCCTCGTCGGTCAGCGCGAGGACGGTCGGGCCGGCGCCCGAGATCACCGCGGCGTAGCCCTCGGCCCGCAGCGCCCCCACCAGCGCGGCGCTGTCCGGCATCGCCGAGGCCCGGTAGTCCTGGTGCAGCCGGTCCTCGGTGGCGGCGAGCAGCAGCTCGGGGCGCCTGGTCAGGGCCTCGACCAGCAGCGCGGCCCGGCCCGCGTTGACGGCCGCGTCGGCCAGCGGGACGGTCTTGGGCAGCAGGCCGCGGGCGGTCTCGGTGAGCACCTCGGTGGCCGGGACGAAGACCACCGGGACGACCCGGCCGGACGGCTCCAGGGTGACGGCCTTGGCCGACTCCTCGTCCGTCCACGCCACCGTGAAGTTGCCGCGCAGACAGGCGGCGACGTTGTCCGGGTGGCCCTCCAGCTCGGAGGCGAGGGCCAGCAGCGCGTCGTCGTCCAGCGCGGACGGGCCGCCGATGGTGACGGCGCGGGCGGCCACGATGCCGGCGCAGATGGCGGCCGAGGAGGAGCCGAGGCCGCGGCCGTGCGGTATCCGGTTGGCGCAGACGACCTCCAGCCCGCGCGGCTGGCCGCCGAGGCGGTCGAAGGCGGCGCGCATCGAGCGGACCACCAGGTGGCGCTCGTCGCGGGCCAGCGTGTCGGCGCCCTCACCGGCGATGTCGACGGAGAGCCCGGAGTCGGCGACGCGGACGACCACGTCGTCGTACAGACCCAGCGCGAGTCCGAAGGCGTCGAAGCCGGGGCCGAGGTTGGCGCTGGTCGCGGGGACCCGGACCCGGACGGCGGCGGCACGGAACGCAGGACCGGCCATGCGGTGGACTCTCCTGGGGAAATCGGACGGCGCGAAGCGCGTCGGTGCGAGGGTGGGGAGGGGCCGCGGGCCCCGTCGGAGGCGGACGGTCACAGTCGTCGGCGCGGCCCGGGTAGCGGGTCGGGCCCGGGGCATGTGCCACACGGCCGGACCCAGAGTATCGAAGAGAGGTTCCCCAGTGGTACACCCCGTGGGCCTTCGATCTGGTGTGTTGCCGCTTCTGGCCGGAATGCGTGCCGGAAGGGGGGCGGAATACGCCGCGGAATTGACACAAAAGTGTCAGCCGAAGACGGCGGCGGGCCGACCCCCGAAAGGGTCGGCCCGGGGCTGGGATTCGGCTCGGGAGTGGCGGGATCCGGTCAGTCCAGCAGGCCGAGGCGCAGTGCGGCGGCCTCCGCGTCGATCGGGACGATCTGCGGCTGCGGCGCACCGGCCACCGCCCAGTCCGGGTCCTTGAGGCCGTTGCCGGTCACCGTGCAGACGATCCGCTGGCCGGGGTCGACCAGGCCGGCCTCCGCCTTGGCCAGCAGACCGGCCACCGAGGCGGCCGAGGCGGGCTCCACGAAGACGCCCTCCTGCGCGGCCAACAGCCGGTAGGCGGACAGGATCTGACGGTCGGTCACCTTGTCGATGAGGCCGCCCGACTCGTCCCGCGCGGCGAGCGCGAAGTCCCAGGAGGCCGGGTTGCCGATCCGGATCGCGGTGGCGATGGTCTGCGGCTTGAGCACCGGCGCGCCGTCCACGATCGGGGCCGAGCCGGAGGCCTGGAAGCCCCACATCCGCGGGGTGCGGGCGGCCAGGCCGTCGGTGGCGTACTCGCGGTAGCCCTTCCAGTACGCGGTGATGTTCCCCGCGTTGCCGACCGGCAGGACGTGGATGTCCGGCGCGTCGCCGAGCATGTCGACGATCTCGAAGGCGGCGGTCTTCTGGCCCTCGATCCGGACCGGGTTCACCGAGTTGACCAGCGCCACCGGGTACTTCTCGGACAGTTCACGCGCAAGGGTGAGGCAGTCGTCGAAGTTCCCGTCCACCTGAAGGATCTTCGCGCCGTGCACCAGCGCCTGGCCCATCTTGCCGAGCGCGATCTTGCCCTGCGGGACCAGCACCGCCGAGACCATGCCGGCGCGCACCGCGTAGGCGGCGGCGGAGGCCGAGGTGTTGCCGGTGGAGGCGCAGATGACGGCCTGGGCGCCGTCCTCCTTCGCCTTGGAGATGGCCATCGTCATACCGCGGTCCTTGAAGGACCCGGTCGGGTTGGCGCCCTCGACCTTGAGGTAGACGTCGCAGCCGGTGCGCTCGGAGAGCACCTGGGCGGGGACGAGCGGCGTGCCGCCCTCCAGCAGGGTGACCACCGGGGTGCTGTCGCCGACCGGCAGGCGGTGGCGGTACTCCTCGATCAGGCCGCGCCACTGGTGGGTGTGGGCGCCTCTGTCGATCACGGCGTTCATGGCTGTTCCTACTCCCCTTCGACCCGCATGATGCTGGCCACGTCGCGCACGCTGTCCAGTGCGCGGAGCTTGTCGACCGTCGCCGACAGGGCGGCGTCGGTCGCACGGTGGGTGACCACGACGAGCGAGGCGTCGCCGTCGCGGCCCTGCTGGCGCACGGTGTCGATGGAGACGCCGTGCTCGGCGAAGACGGACGCCACCTGGGCGAGCACGCCCGCGCGGTCGTCCACGTCCAGACTGACGTGGTAGCGGGTGACCACCTCGTCCATCGGCTTGGCCGGCAGCCGGGTGTACACCGAGTCACCGGGGCCGGTGGAGCCGGCGAGCTTGTTGCGGCAGACCGCGACCAGGTCGCCGAGGACCGCCGAGGCGGTCGGCGCGCCGCCCGCGCCCGGGCCGTAGAACATCAGCCGGCCGGCCGCCTCGGCCTCGACGAACACCGCGTTGTACGCCTCGCGGACGGAGGCCAGCGGGTGCGAGAGCGGGATCATCGCCGGGTGGACGCGCGCGGTGACGGACCCGCCGTCCGCGGCCCGCTCGCAGATCGCCAGCAGCTTGACCACGCAGCCCATCTGCTTGGCGGAGGCGATGTCGGCGGCGGTCACCTCGGTCAGGCCCTCGCGGTAGACGTCCGCCGCGGTGACCTTGGTGTGGAAGGCGATACCGGCCAGGATGGCGGCCTTGGCGGCGGCGTCGAAGCCCTCCACGTCGGCCGTCGGGTCCGCCTCGGCGTAGCCCAGCGCGGTGGCCTCCTCCAGCGCCTCCGAGTAGCCGGCCCCGGTGCTGTCCATCTTGTCGAGGATGAAGTTGGTGGTGCCGTTGACGATCCCGAGCACCCGGTTGACCTTGTCGCCCGCGAGGGACTCGCGCAGCGGGCGGATCAGCGGGATCGCCCCGGCCACCGCGGCCTCGTAGTACAGGTCCACCCCGGCCTCGGCGGCCGCGGCGTGCAGCTCGGTGCCGTCCTTGGCGAGCAGCGCCTTGTTGGCGCTGACCACCGAGGCGCCCTGCTTGAACGCCGACAGGATGAGGTGTTTGGACGGCTCGATGCCGCCCACCACCTCGACCACCACGTCGATGTCGCCCCGGTTGACCAGGGCCTCGGCATCGGTGGTGACCAGGTGCTCGGGCACGCCCGGACGGACCCGTCCGGCCCGCCGGACCGCGATGCCGGCGAGCTCGACCGGCGCGCCGATGCGCGCGGCGAGGTCGGCGGCGTCCGTCGTCATGATGCGCGCCACCTCGGAGCCCACCACACCACAGCCCAGCAACGCCACCTTCAGCGGCCGCGTACGCATCATCCGACTCCGCTCTGCATTCATCGTGCTTCGGTATTTCCGGCGGGATTTCGGGGGTCCGCCGGAACTTCGGTCTGTACCAGTCTCCGGGACTTTCCGTACGGATCTACGGTCGTTCCATGATCTGAGACAAGAATTTCGTCATCCGATATCGAGACGCAGGAGATCCTCCTCCGTCTCGCGCCGGACGATCACCCGGGCCGCACCGTCGTTGACGGCCAGCACGGGGGGCTTCAGGGCGTGGTTGTAGTTGCTGGCCATCGAGCGGCAGTACGCGCCGGTGGCGGGTACCGCGATCAGGTCGCCCGCGGCCAGGTCGGCGGGCAGGAAGGCGTCCCGGACGACGATGTCGCCGGACTCGCAGTGCTTGCCCACCACCCGTACCAGCATCGGCTCGGCGTCGCTGCGACGCGACACCAGGGCCACCGAGTACTCGGCGTCGTACAGCGCGGTACGGATGTTGTCGGACATGCCGCCGTCCACGCTGACGTAGGTGCGCAGGCCCTCCAGCGGCTTGATGGTGCCCACCTCGTACAGCGTGAAGGCGGTCGGGCCGACGATCGCGCGGCCCGGCTCCACCGAGAGCCGGGGGGCGCTCAGGTTCGCGGCGGCGCACTCCCGGCGGACGATCTCGGCCAGCGCGGCCGCGATCTCGGCCGGCTCGCGCGGGTCGTCCTCGCTGGTGTACGCGATGCCGAGGCCGCCGCCGAGGTCGATCTCGGGCAGCTCGACGCCGTGCTCGTCGCGGATCTCGGCCAGCAGGCCGACCACCCGGCGGGCGGCGACCTCGAAGCCCGCGGTGTCGAAGATCTGCGAGCCGATGTGCGAGTGGATGCCGCGCAGCTCCAGGCTGTCCTGGGCGAGCACCCGGCGGACCGCCTCGGCCGCCGCGCCGCCGTTCAGCGAGAGGCCGAACTTCTGGTCCTCGTGGGCGGTGGCGATGAACTCGTGGGTGTGCGCCTCGACGCCCACGGTGATCCGGATCAGCACCGGCTGGCGCACGCCCTGCCGGGCCGCGATCGCCGACAGGCGCTCGATCTCCTCGTAGGAGTCGACCACGATGTGGCCGACGCCGGTCTTCACCGCGTGCTCCAGCTCGTCCACGGACTTGTTGTTGCCGTGCAGCGCGATCCGCTCCGGCGGCATGCCCGCGGCCAGTGCCACCGCCAGCTCGCCGACGCTGCACACGTCGAGGTTCAGGCCCTCCTCGTGCAGCCAGCGCACGACCGCCTTGGAGAGGAAGGCCTTGCCCGCGTAGTAGACGTCCGCGCCCGCGCCGAAGGCGTCCCGCCAGGCGCGCGCCCGGGAGCGGAAGTCGTCCTCGTCCATCACGTAGGCCGGGGTGCCGAACTCGGCGGCCAGCCGGTTGACGTCCAGGCCGCCGACGGTGACCACGCCGTCGGCGCCACGGGTGACGGTCCTCGACCAGACCTTGGGGTCGAGCGCGTTCAGGTCGCTGGGCGGCGCCTGGTAGTGGCCCTCGGGCAGCACGTCGCCGTGGCGGGGACCTGCGGGGTGTGCGGAGCGACTCATCGGTGTCTCTCGTCCTTGACCTATGGCGAGGGGCGGCGACGGTCCCCGTTGACCGTCCGCCGCCCCCGCTGTGCGCTTGGGGGTGGTGCTACATCCGCTCGGGCGCCGTCACGCCCAGGAGCGTGAGGCCGTTGGCCATGACCGTTCGCGTGGCCTCGACCAGCCAGAGCCGGGCGCGGTGCGTGTCGTTGAGCTCCTCGTCGCCCTTGGGCAGGAACATGCAGTTCTCGTACAGGCGGTGGTACCGGCCCGCGAGGTCCTCCAGGTAGCGCGCGACCCGGTGCGGCTCGCGCAGCTCGCCGGCCGAGGCCAGGATCCGCGGGAACTCGCCGAGGGCGCCGAGGATGTCGTTCTCCCACTGGGTGGCGAGCAGCTCGGGTTTGAAGTCCTCGGCCGAGCCCTTGTCGACGCCGAGCTCGGCGGCCTTGCGGGCCACGCCGCACATCCGGGTGTGCGCGTACTGGACGTAGTAGACCGGGTTCTCGTTGGTCTGGCTGGTCAGCACGTTGATGTCGAGCGTGATGGTGGAGTCGGTGGAGGAGCGCGCCAGGGTGTACCGGGCCGCGTCCACGCCGATCCAGTCGACGACGTCGTCGATCGTGATGATGTTGCCGGCCCGCTTGGACATCCGGACCTCTTCGCCGTCGCGAAGCATCTTCACGAACTGGCCGATCTTGACCTCGATGTTGCGGTCCATGTCGTCGCCCGCGCAGGCCGAGATGGCCTTGAGGCGGTTGACGTAGCCGTGGTGGTCCGCGCCCAGCATGTAGACCGAGACCTCGGAGCCGCGGTCCCGCTTGGACAGGTAGTACGCGGCGTCGGCGGCGAAGTAGGTGGTCTCGCCGTCGGCCTTGATCAGGACGCGGTCCTTGTCGTCACCGAAGTCGGTGGTGCGCAGCCAGATCGCGCCGTCCTGGTCGAAGACGTGGCCCTGCTCGCGCAGCCGGTCGATGGCCTTCTCGACGGCGCCGGAGTCGTGCAGCGACTTCTCCGAGAACCAGACGTCGAAGTGGGTGCCGAACTCCTCCATGGAGCGCTGGATCTCGGCCACCATGAGCTTGAGGCCCTCGGTGCGGAAGGCCTGCAGCTGCTCGTCCTCGGGCAGGTCGAGCACGCCCGGGACGCCGTCCACGATCGCCTTGGCGATGTCGCCGATGTACTCGCCGACGTAGCCGTCGGCCGGCACCGGCTGCCCGTTGGCGGCGGCCTTCAGCGAGCCGGCGAACTTGGAGATCTGCACGCCGGCGTCGTTGAGGTAGTACTCGGTGGTGACGTCGGCGCCGGAGGCCCGCAGCACCCGCGCCAGCGAGTCGCCGACGGCGGCCCAGCGGACGCCGCCGATGTGGATCGGGCCGGTCGGGTTGGCGGAGACGAACTCCAGGTTGATCTTCAGGCCCTTGAGGGCCTCGTTGCGGCCGTAGACCTCGCCCGCCTCGACGATGGAGCGCGCCAGCGCACCCTGGGTGGCGGCGTCGAGCGTGATGTTCAGGAAGCCCGGCCCGGCGATGTCGACCTTGGCGACCCCGGGCAGCTCTCGCAGACGGGCGGCCACCAGGTCGGCCACGGCTCGCGGCGGCCGGCCGGCCGACTTCGCGAGCTGGAGGGCCACGTTCGTCGCGTAGTCGCCGTGGTCCCTGTTCTTGGGTCGCTCGACCGTCACGTGCTCGGGCACGGCGACGGCCAGCTCGCCCGCCTCGACGGCGGCGCTCACTGCGGCCTGGACTGCCTGGGAAAGCTCTGCGGGGGTCACGACGCCAAGCGTAGGCGAGAGGGGGTGCCCGCCCGCCACTCGGTTTGCCGGTTGAGACGTCCGCCCGCCCGGCTCAGCCCCGATCGATGCCATCTGTTCGCTGAGGGCGAAACCCGTCGGCCCCGCCGCCGCGGACCATCAGTCGCCGCACCAGCGCCACCAGGTCCGCCGGATCGAAGGGCTTCCCGAGGTAGCCGTCCACCCCGACCGACTCCCCCAGGTCCAGATCCGCCGGCGTGCAGGCGCTGACGATCGCGATCGGCAGCCGGCGCGTCCCCGGCGCCGCCCGCAGTCGGGCCGCCGTCCGCAGACCGTCCAGTCGCGGCATCATCACGTCCAGCGTCACCACGTCCGGCTTCACCCGGCGGACCACCTCCAGGCACTCGGCGCCGTCGGCGGCGGTCACCACCTCGAAGCCCTCGAGCTCCAGGTTGACCCTGATCAGCTGGCGGATCACCTCGCTGTCGTCCACCACGAGGACCCGCCCGGACACTCCCGACACCTCACCGAGGGTATCGGCGCGCCCGTCGCCCCGTCCGGCCTTTCCCGACTTCCGCTCCCCCGTCCACCACCCCGCGCTCCCTTCCCGCTCCCCCGCCACTCCACCGTCGCTCCCCCGCCGCTCCCCCGCCGCTCCGCCGTCGGCCGCCCGTCGGCCACCCGCTCCGGGGCGCCTCGGGACGCACCGCCAAAACCCGTGCACGGAGCACGGCCCGGGCCTGGTAATGTTCTCCACGTCGAAGCGAGAGCGACGACAGCACCAAGCAGGCCCCCGTAGCTCAGGGGATAGAGCACCGCCCTCCGGAGGCGGGTGCGCAGGTTCGAATCCTGCCGGGGGCACTTCGCAAGAAGTGCAACAGAGGCCCAGATCAGTGGAGTTCATCCACGGATCTGGGCCTTCGTCATGCTGCGGACAGGTCAGGCCGCCACGCTGGGGCCGCCGCCCTGGCAGGACGGCGACCCGGAGGCGGCGGGCGGTTCGCGGTCAGCCGGCGATCGGGGCCGCGAAGGTCTCGGCCGGGCCGAAGTCGGAGAAGGTCACCTTGTTGACCGCCTTGACGCCCTTCTGCTCGACCTGCTGCTCGACGTAGAGGGTGCGGCCCCTGCGGTCGATCCACTGGTCGAACTCGAAGCCGGTGGCGCCCTTCGCCTTCATCGACTTGTACGTCCGCGGGTCGACGGTGCTCAGCTGCTCGACGTCGATGTGGCCCGCCAAGTGGTAGGCGGCGACGCCGTTGCGGGTCTCCATGCCCTTGCGGGCGGAGGGGCCGGAGGCCAGCAGCAGCTTGGCGAATTCGCTGTAGTCGAGGACCGCGTTGTCGGTGGAGCGCGGCACCTTGACCCAGTCGTCGCCGGGCGTGGAGAGGTCCCGCATGTAGTTGGCGTCGGGCGTCGTCAGGGTCTCGATCCACAAGATCGGCTCGGTCGCGCCGGGGGCGGTGGTGCGCATCTCGATCCGGCCGGTCCAGACGCTGTTGAAGTTGCTGCGGCCCTTCATCGTCGACAGCACCGCGCCGCCGCTCTCGGTCGAGATGGACACCGACACCGCGTACGGCGCCTTGTCCGCCCCGGCCAGCGCCTGCTCCGGGTCGAACGCGCCGTCGGCGGGCGCGGCGGAGGGGGCCGCGGTGGAGGGGGCCGCGGTGGCAGCCGCGGTCGGCGAGGCCGTCGCGGTCCGGGCGGTGGCGGCCGGGGTGGTGGCGGCCGGGGCGGAGGCCGCGGCAGAGGTCGGGGCCGACGGGGCGGCCGAACCGGTGTCGTCGTTGCACCCCGCCACGGCGGCGAGGGCCAGGGCCGTCGCGGCGATCGTCAGGGCGGTGGTGCGGGAGGTGGTCACGAGGGGGCTCTCCGGTGGGTTGGATCGTCGACGGAGAGTTTTCCACGCGGTGGACACGTCGATCGAACCGGTGTCCCGCGATCGCTCAGGAGGCCGATTTCACCGCCTCGCCGTAGAGGGTGGCGATGGTGTGGTCGAAGTAGGCGCTGTAGGAGGTGTCGGGGCTGTCGCCGCCCTCCTGGTAGCCGCCGATGGCACCGACGACGTGGCCGGTGGCGGTGCTGATCCAGGGGCCGCCGCTGGTGCCGCCGGGGTAGTCGGGACAGTCCACGACGCGCTGGTAGGTGCCCTGGCGGCCGGTGGTGTTGGTGCAGAGGACCGGGTCCTCGGAGCCGGCTGGGTAGCCGTAGAGGCGGACGGTCGTGCCGAAGGGCTCGTCGGTGCCGAGCTGGTTGGCGCCGACCACGTCCTCGATCCGGCGGCCGCCGCTGGAGGCGGTCTCCAGGATGGCGAAGTCCTCGTCCTGGTCGCCGTCCTGGGACCAGCCGGTGGTGGTGTGGATCGCGGTGACCCGCCAGGTGCCGTAGGGGGCCGTGCCGTCACGGTAGCCGGGGGCGAAGGTGACGCCGGCGGTGCTGCTGAGGCAGTGGGCGGCGGTGAGCAGCAGGTTGCCGGTCGCGCTGTGCAGCACGCTCGCGGTGCAGAAGTGCCCGCCGGGGGCGACCGCTCCGGTGAACAGGGCGCCCACGGTGGCGGATTCGGGGGTGGCGGGGGCCACCGCCGTGGTGCCGAGCGCGACCGGCGAGGGGGTGGCGGAGGCCGCGGAGGCCGAGACGGGGGGCGGGCTGTCGGCGGGCGAGGCTGAATCGGTCGGGGACTCGGAGCCGGCCGGGGAGTCGGCCGGGGACGGGCTGTCGGCGGGCGGCGCGGCGTCGACGGAGGGGGACGGGGAGGCCGCGGCCGGGCCGGCGACGGCCGCCGCCCGAGGGGTCGGGGCGTGGGAGCCCGCCACGACGGTGGCGACGGTGAGGACCGACAGGGCGGTGAGCAGGGTCGGGGCCAGGAGGCGGCGGCGGGAGGTGCGGCGACGGTGCTGGCCCATACCTGGTCTGCTCCTGCCCTGGGTGTCGGTGCGAAATGACGGTCCGACTATGGCGGGTGCAGCTGGGAAGGGTGTGATGCCCGGCTGGGAGGCGGATGAGAAATCTCAGCCCACGGGGTCGGCGGCTCCGGCGGCCAGGCCGTCCGGTGTGATGAACGCCGTGTGGGTGCCCACCGTGGTGCAGGCGAACGCTCCTGCCACCGCGCCGGACCGCGCGCAGTCGAGCGGCGGGCGGCCCCGGAACCAGGCGTACAGGAAGCCGGTCACGAAGGCGTCCCCGGCGCCGTTGGTGTCGACCACCGGGCGGCCCGGGTCGACGGCCGGGAGGTGCCGCACCAGCCCGTCGCGGGTGAGCAGGTGGCAGCCGTCCGCGCCCGCGGTGGCGACCACGGTGCTCGCGCGGCCCTCGGCGAGGATCGCCCGCATCACCTCCTCGTGGCGGCCCCGGCAGCCGGCCACCGAGAGGAAGACCAGGTCGGACCGGAGCGCGTACGGCCGGTGGTGGGGGTTGCGGCCGTCCCAGTCGTGCAGGTCGGTGGAGCTGGTGCGGCCGAGCCGGTGGATGTCCGGGTACATGTCCCGGTTGGGGCCGGTGATGGAGAGGTGGACGTGCCGGCTGCGCTCGACGTACGGGAGGTAGAACGCCCGCGGCAGCCGCAGCCCGTCGGGGTGGCGGCCGTCGTAGAAGGAGAAGCGGCGGCCGTCGGCGTCGACCAGGTTGACCGCGCGCGGGGTGCCGTGCGGGGAGACCAGGTGGTCGAACGGCAGGCCCTGGCGGGCGTATTCGGCGAGGACCAGCTCGGCCTGCGGGTCGTCGCCGAGGTGGTCGATGAAGGCGGTGCGCAGGCCGAGGTGGTGGGCGCCGAGGGCGACGCCGTTGCCGGTGTGGGCGACGTAGTCCCGCACCGGCGGGACGTACTGCGAGTCGCCGGCGGGCACTTCGAGCCGGTCGACGCGGACGATCGTGTCGACCCCGGCCCCGCCGACGACCAGCAGGTCGAGGTCGGGGGCGGGGGCCGGGGCGGGTGCGGACGGGTCGGACTCCGGCACGGCGGCGCCTCCTTGCTCCTGGTGGTGGCCAGGAGTCAAGCAGGCGCCGGAGGTTGACTGCAAGACCTTGCGGCAAGTTTCAGGAGGCCCTCTGCTTTCCGGTCGCGGTCGCCCCGCCGCCGGACTTCACGGCGGCCTGCACGTCCGCCGCGGCGCCGGCCCGGGCACTCGCCGGAGCCGCGGCACCGACCTCTCCGGTCGCCTCGCCGGGCGCCGGGCGGTGGTTGATCATCAGGACGGCGATCAGCGCCGCGGCCAGCAGGACGCCCATCGCGACCCAGGAGGCCGTCACGTACCCGTGCACCGCCCCCTGCGCCTGGACCTGGGGGTCGGCGGCGAGCCGGGTGGCCAGATAGGTCGCGGTGGCGCTGGCCGCGATGGTGTTCAGCAGCGCGGTACCGAAGGATCCGCCGACCTGCTGGGCCGAGTTGATGGTGGCCGAGGCGGCACCCGTCTCGTTCGGGGCGACGGTCAGGGTGGCCAGGCTCATCGACGGCATGAACACCAGGCCCATCCCGAAGCCGAGCAGCAGCTCCGCCGGCAGCACCGTGGCGGCCCACGGGCTGTCCACCTCCATCCGGGTCAGCCAGGCCATCGCGGCCGCGGACAGCAGCAGTCCGGGACCGATCAGGTTGCGCGAGGGCACCCTGGTCATCAGCCGGGCCGCGATGCCCGTCGAACTGATGATGATGGCGGCGGTCATCGGCAGGAAGGAGACACCGGACACCACCGGCGAGAAGTGTTTGATCACCTGGAGGTAGTAGGTCAGGAACAGGAACATCCCGAACATGCCGATCATCGCCAGGCCGATCGAGAGCGCGGCACCGCCGCGGTTGCGTTCGGCGACGATGTGCAGGGGCAGCAGGGCGTGTTCGGTGCGCCGCTCCACCAGGACGAAGACGACGAGCAGGGCCACACCGAGGGCCAGCGAGCCCAGCACCAGCCAGTCGCCCCAGCCCCGGGTGACGGCCTCGGAGGTGCCGAAGACGATCGCGAGCAGGCCGCCGCAGCCGAGGACGGCCCCGGGCAGGTCGAGTTTGACCCGGCGCCCCTTGGCGATGTGGTCGGCGGTGAGCACGTAGTAGGCCCCGAAGGCGGTCGCGATGGCGATCGGCGTGTTGACGAACAGGCACCAGCGCCAGTTCAGGTACTCGGTCAGCACACCGCCCAGGAGCAGTCCGATCGCGGCGCCGCCGCCGGCGATCGCACCGAAGATGCCGAAGGCCGTACTCCGTTCCCTGGGGTCGGTGAAGGTGGTGGACAGCAGCCCCAGCGCCGAGGGCGCGAGGAGGGCACCGAAGGCGCCCTGCAGGGCGCGGGCCGCGAAGAGCATGGCCGACCCCGAGGCGGCGCCGCCGATCGCGGAGGCGAGGGCGAAGCCGAGGAGTCCGATGGTGAAGACGCGCTTGCGGCCGAAGAGGTCGCCGAGCCGGCCGCCGAGGAGCAGCAGCCCGCCGAAGGCCAGCGTGTAGGCGGTGATCACCCACTGCCGGTTGGCGTCGGAGATGCCGAGGTCCTTCTGGGCCGAGGGGAGTGCGATGTTCACGATGGTGATGTCGAGGACGATCATCAGCTGAGCGATGGCAATGACCGCCAACGCCCACCAGCGGCGGTTTCCCGCCGCCTCACGGCCGGTGACAGGTTGGGCAGACACTGGGGAGCCTTCCGGTTGGGTGGCGGAGAGGTCACGCAGTCGTCTTCAAGCCAAACTCCCGGGGCCGCGAATGGCAAGGAAAAACCTGACCAAATAGTATGAATTGGGACTAAAGAACCAGGCCTCTGGGACCAGCGAACCAGTGGGGTCCGGGAACGCCCGGGCCCCCGGGAGCGCATGGCTCCCGGGGGCCCGTCGGCCGGCCCCGCACCGCCGCCGCGGCGGAGCGGCGCGGGGTGGCTCCGCTACAGCGCGGCCAGCTCCGCGACCAGGTCGTCCAGGCCGAGCGAGCCCTGCGACAGCGCCGCCATGTGCCAGGCCTTGAGGTCGAACACCTCGCCGCGCCCCTCGTGCGCCGCCTTCGCCGCCGCCCGGCCGCGCAGCCAGGCGCGCTCGCCCAGCTTGTAGCCGATCGCCTGGCCGGGCATGCCCAGGTAGCGGACCAGCTCGCTGTCCAGGAAGTCGTCGGACAGGCCGCAGTACAGGCCGAAGAACTCCCGGGCGTCGTCCGGCAGAACCGGCTGGCCGGCCTTGTACGGGGAATCCGCGGGGAAGTCGAGCCCGGCGTGCATGCCGATGTCGACGATCACCCGCAGGGCGCGCATCATCTGGGCGTTGAGGTAGCCGAGCCGGTGGCCCGGGTCGGTGAGGTAGCCCAGCTCGTCCATCAGGCGCTCGGCGTACAGCGCCCAGCCCTCCAGGTTGGCGCTGACCCCGCCGGTGCTGACCTGGTAGGTGGAGAGCCGGTCGGCGACGTAGTTCCACTGCGCCAGCTGGAGGTGGTGGCCCGGGACACCCTCGTGGTACCAGGTGGAGACGAGGTCCCAGACCGGGAAGCTCTCGCGACCGATGGTCGGCAGCCAGGTCCGCCCGGGGCGGGTGAAGTCCAGCGAGGGGGCGGTGTAGTACGGCGCGGCGGCGCTGCCGGCCGGGGCGATCATCGACTCGACCCGGGTGACCGGCTCGGCCAGGTCGAAGTGGGTGCCCTGGAGGTCGTTGATCGCCTGGTCCATCAGGCCCTGGAGGTACTCACGGGCGGCCTCGGCGCCCTCGATGGCCGGACCGTCGGTCTCCAGCCACTTCATCGCCTCCATCGGCGTGGCACCGGGCCGGACCTTCTCCGCCTCCGCCGTCATCTGGGCGTGCAGGTCGTGGAACTCCTGCCAGGCCCAGCCGTACGCCTCGTCGAGGTCGAGGTCTGCGCCGGTCCAGTAGCGCACCCAGCGGCCGTAGCGCTCGCGGCCGGTGGTGTCGGGGGCGTCGGCGGCGGCCGGGCCGTAGACGTCCCGCAGCCAGTCGCGCAGCTGCGCCAGCGCCTCGGCGGCGGCGACGGCGTGCCCGGTCAGGGCGGGGCGCAGGTTCTCGGGGGCGTCCTGGACGAAGTCCCCGAACCAGCCCGCCCCGTGCCCGGCCCGAGCGCCCTCCGCGGGGTCGCCCTCCGCCAGCCACTCGCCGAGCTGGCCGACCACGGTGACGACCTGGCGGGGGCCGGAGAGCAGGCCGCGCTCGACGCCCTCGGCGAGGGTCTCGCGGTACTGCGCCAGCGCGGCCGGCACCCGGGCCAGCCGGCGGCCGACGACCTCCCACTCGTGCTCGGTCCCGGTGGCCATCAGCGTGAAGACGTCGCGCACGTTGTGCACCGGCGAGCCGAGGTTGCGCACCGCCCGGTAGCCCTCCCCCGCGTCGTGGACGGCCAGTTCGGCGGTGAGGCGCTCGCGCAGCAGGCGGGCGCAGCGGCGCTCGGCCTCGTCCTCGGCGGCGCCGGCCGCCTCGGCCCCGGCGAGTCGGGCGAGGGTGCCGCGGGCGAGCTCGGCGAGGGCGTGCGCACCGGCCGGGGAGAGGTCGGGGAGGCGGTCGTCATCGGGGTTGAGCCCCAGATACACCGCGGTCAGCGGGTCGAGCTCGGCGAGGGCCTGGACGTAGGCGTCGGCAATACGGCGGGGGGTGGTGCCGTCTGAGCTGATCAGTTCTTCAACCATCCGGACATCATTTCGCGGCCCGGGCCGATTGCAAGACCCGTCGACGGATACTGACCGTCCGCGGTCAGGCGGTGCCCCGCCGCCCCCGCCACCGCTGCCACAGCAGACCCGGATCCCAGGTGGGCCGTCCGCGCGCGAAGCGGTGGAAGCAGAGGCCGATCAGGACCGCGCAGAAATGGCCGAGATCAGTGAAGGTGTGCGAAGTGACCAGCGGGACGAGGTAGAAGACCACGACCCCGGTGCCGTACAGCCAGCGCCAGCCGCCCGCGAAGCGGTAGGTGAGCACCGCGACCACGCCGGCCAGCGCGTACGAGACGCCGACGTCCACGGTGTCGGCCAGGTCGGCCTGCAGCCGCCCCCGGACGATGCCCCAGGCCACCACGCCCTCGCTGACCAGGGTGGCCAGCACGTGCGCGGTGGCGGCCACCGTGAGCCAGCGCCAGGTGCCCAGCCAGCGCTCGGCGTTGGCGTGGAAGAGGGTGAACAGCACGAGGTAGAGCGGGAAGTCGGCCTGCTCCGTCCAGAGCGCGCTGGCCACCAGCGCGTGCACCGGGTGCGAGGTCAGCTGGTCGATGTTGGTGGACCGGGCGGCCAGGAACCAGTCCAGCGCGGCCGGGTCCATCCGTGCCACCACGAAGCTGGTGGCCGCCAGGACCAGCAGCCACAGGTACGTTCCCGGCGCCGACCGGACCCACGCCCACACCGCGCGCGGCACTCTCCGGGCGAGGCCCGCCCGCTCCGGCGTCTGCAGCATCCGGTGGAACCTCCTCGCCTGCGACCACGGGCATCCCGTCCATATTCGGCGCTTTGTCCGCTTCCGGCCCGCCGACCCACGCGAACCGTGGCGAACGGCGACAAACATCCGTTCGGGAAGATCCGTGCAGGCAAGGAGCCGATCGGTCGGACGCCCATTACGCTGGCCGCCATGGAAGCCAGCTCAGCGCCCGTTCCGTCCGCCGGTGAGGCCCGTCCGCGCAAGGCGGGGTACCGCCGACTGCCGGTCCAGCAGCGGCGGGAGCAGCTGATCGCGGTGGCGCTGGAGCTGTTCGCCGCGCGGCCGCCCGAGGAGGTCGGGCTGGACGAGGTGGCGGAGGCCGCGGGGGCCTCCCGGCCGCTGGTGTACCGCTACTTCGCGGGCGGCAAGCAGCAGTTGTACGAGGCCGCGCTGCGGACCGCCGCGGATGAGCTGACCAGCCGGTTCACCGTGCCGGTCAGCGGGACGCCGACCGAGCAGCTGGCGGTCGTGCTGGACGCCTACTTCGCCTTCGTCGCCGGGCACGACGCCGGGTACTCGGCGCTGCTGCGCGGGGGGTCGGTGGTGGAGACCGCCCGGACCTCGGCGATCGTCGACGACGTCCGCCGGGCGGCACTCAAGCGGACCCTCAGGCATCTGGGCGTCCGGGAGGCCGGGCCGCGGCTGACGATGCTGGTGCGCTCGTGGATCTCGGTGGTCGAGGGCGCCTCGCTGAGCTGGCTGGACGAGGGCCGGGTGCTGGCGGTCGGCGAGCTGCGGGACTGGCTGGTCGACCAGTTCGTGGCGATGGCGGCGGCGACGGCGGTGCACGACCCGCAGACCGCGGACGTGCTGACCGCGCTGCTGGCGCTGGAGGGTCCGGACGCGCCCCGGCCGAGGCGGCTGCGCGAGCGGCTGTCCGCGTGAACCGCGGACGACGCGGCGGCCCGGGGGCGCCTGACGGCCCCGGAGCGGTGACCCTGACCCCCGTGCCCGGGGTCGGGGTCGTGGCCGGCCGACCGGCTCAGGCCTTGCCGAGGACCTGCCGCTGGCGGCCCAGCCCGTCGATCTCCAGCTCGACGATGTCCCCCGGCGCCAGGAAGGCCGCGCCCGGGTGGCCCAGGGTGACCCCGGCCGGGGTGCCGGTGACGACCACGTCGCCGGGCTCCAGCACCATGAACTGGCTCGCGTAGCGGACCAGCTCCAGCACCGGGAAGATCATCTGCGCGGTGGAGCCGTCCTGCCGCAGCTCCCCGTTGACCCAGAGCCGCAGCGGCAGCCGCTGCGGGTCCGCCACCTCGTCGGCGGTGACCAGCCAGGGCCCGAGCGGGGTGAAGGTCTCCGCCGACTTGCCCTTGTCCCACTGGCCGCCGCGCTCGAACTGGAAGGCCCGCTCGGTGACGTCGTTGGCGATGGCGTAGCCGGCGATCACCTCCGCCGCCGCCCGGTGGCTCTCCAGGTAGCGGGCGGTGCGGCCGATCACGATCGCCAGCTCGACCTCGTAGTCGGTCTTGTCGCCGCCGCGCGGCACCAGCACCTCGTCGTACGGGCCGACCACGGTGTAGCTCGGCTTGAGGAAGATCACCGGCTCGTCCGGGATCGCCGCGCCGGCCTCCCGGGCGTGGTCGCGGTAGTTGAGGCCGATCCCGACCACCTTGCCCGGGCGGGCGACCGGCGCCCCGACCCGCTGCCCGGCGATGTCCACCACCGGCAGCGCGCCGGCGGCCACGTCACGGGCCAGTTCGGCCGGGTCCAGCCCGGCCAGGAAGGCACCGTCGATGTCCCGGGCCCGGCCCGACAGGTCGTACGCGGCACCGTCCTGGCCCAGCACGACCGGACGCTCGGCGCCCGGGGGTCCGACACGGAGGAGCTTCATCAGAGCGTCACCACCTGGTTCGTCGCAGCTCACCGGGACGGCGGCACACCGCTCCCGGTCCATGCAGTCGAGGTATATCAACGTCCGGTGCCGGCGAACCAGACGGTTCCGGTCGGCGAGTTCCTATCAATTCCTCCAAGCCGCGCAGGCCCCGAATCGGCTGCCCGTACGGTTGACAGCCTCCGCCGCGGGCGAACGGGCGCACGAACGCCGGCCGCGCGAACACCGCGGCCGGCGCAGCGGGGGCGACGCAGCGGGGGGGGGTGCCCGTCCCGCGGCGTCAGCTGTTCTGCGGGCCGCCGCCGAGCAGCACCCGCAGGGCCGGCGGCGCGCCCCCGCCCTGGTCCGGCCCGCCCGGCCCGCGCTCCCAGCGGACCAGGTCGCGGCGGGCGTCCTCGTACGCGGCGGGCTCGCCCGCGAGGGCCGGCAGCAGCTCGCGCAGCAGCGCGGCGGCGGCGCCCTGGCGGCCGGCCCGGGCCAGCCAGACGGCCAGGTCGTGGCAGGTGCGCAGGGTCCGCAGGTCGGCCGGACCGCAGATCCGGGCGAACTCGGGGATCAGCGCCTCCAGCACCTGGACGGCCATCCCCGGCTCGCCCTCCGCGCCGATCCGCCAGGCCTGGTCGGCCCGGCGGCGCAGCTGCTCGGGGCTGGGGTCGTCCGGGGCGAGCAGGCCCGGCCGGACGTCGCGCAGCCGCCGGCGCACCTCGGCGGCGTCGGCGGGCCGGTCGGCCGGGTCCTTGGCGAGCAGCTGGGCCACCAGGGCGGCCAGCGCCGGATCGGTGGTGCGCACCGTCGGCGGGGTGTCGTGCAGGTGCTGGTACATCATCGCGACGGGCGTGTCGGCGGTGAACGGGCGCCGCCCGGTGCAGAGCTGGTAGAGCAGCACGCCGAGCGCGTACAGGTCGGCCCGGCCGTCGATCGAGGCGCCGGACCAGCACTCGGGCGCCAGGTAGGGCGCGGTGCCGATCACGCTGCCGGTGGAGGTGATCCCGACGGACTGGCTGAGCAGCCGGGCGATGCCGAAGTCCAGCACCTTCGCGTCGCCGCTCCCGGAGATCATGATGTTCTCCGGCTTGATGTCCCGGTGCACCACGCCCGAGCGGTGCGCGGCGTCCAGCGCCTTGCAGACCTGCCGGACCCACTTCAGCGCGAGCGCGTGCTCGGGCAGGCCGTCCTTGAGCACCGCGGACAGCGGCCGGCCGCTCACCAGCTCCATCACCAGGTAGTGGGTGGACCACGCCCCGTCCTGCACCCGCCCGTAGTCGTGCAGCGTGACGATGTGCGGGTTGGTGAGGCTGCCGACGGTCTTCGCCTCCCGGATGAAGCGCTGCACCGCCTCCTCGTCCGAGGCGTTCTCCTCGGTCAGGACCTTCACCGCGACCGGCCGGTCGATGGTGCGGTCGTGGGCCGCCCACACCACGCCGAAGCCGCCCCGGCCGAGCTCCCGGTCCAGCCGGTAACGGCCGTCCAGCACGTCCCCCGCCCTCATGCCTGCCCCCAAGTCCGCTGGATCCGAACGGTGTTCCCCCGCACGATAGCGGTGGAGGCAGGCGTGAAGGTGAACGGGCTACGGCTTGGGCTTGGGCAGCCCCGGCGGATTGATCTCGGAGCTCCGGACGGCCTCGCCGTCCAGGCCCCAGCGCTTCAGCACCTGGCCGTAGGTGCCGTTCCTGATGATCTCGTCGAGCGCGCCGCCCAGTGCCCGGACCAGCCCGTTGTCCTTCTTCGTGGTCGCCGCGATCTTGCCGAGGACGTCCCCGCCGCCGGAGTAGGTGCCGATCACCTCGGTCTCGCCGGACTGCACGCCGTGGAACGCGGTGCTCGGGTTGGGGCCGACGTAGACGTCGACCCGGCCGGAGGACAGCGCCAGGTAGTAGTCGGCGGAGTTCTGGAAGTACTTGAGGTCGGCCGGCTTGAGGCCGTTCTTCACGTTCTGCTCGTTCCAGCCGATCAGCAGCTTCTCCTGGTTGGTGCCGGAGGCGACGGCGATCGTCTTCCCCGCGATGTCCTTGGGCCCGGTGACCTTCCAGCCGCTGCCCTTCCTGGCCTCGAAGCCGAGGACGTCCAGGCGGTAGGTGGCGAAGTCGTACTTCTCCTTGCGGGCCTCGGTGACGGTGATGTTGGAGAAGCCGACGTCGTACTTGCCGCTGTCCAGGCCGACGAAGATGTTCTCCCAGGAGACCGGGTTGAACTCCACCTTCAGACCGAGCACGTTGCCGACCAGCTCGGCGATGTCCGGCTCGACGCCGATGATGGTCTTGTCGTCGTTGGCGTAGAAGTCCAGCGGCGGCGTGGTGCCGATCGAGTCGACGACCGTCAGCGTGCCTCTCTTTCTGATCTCCTCCGGAACCAGCGCAGCGATCGCGTCGACTTTGGCGGTGGTGACCCGGTTCTGCTGTGGCGTGAGGTTCACCGTGATCCCGTTCGGCGCGGTGCTGCCCTTGGCGGGGGCGAGTTCGGCCGAGGCGCCGGAGGAGCTTCCGCAGGCGGCCAGGGTGAGGGCGGCGGCGAGTGAGGCGGCGGCGGTCACGAGGGCGCGACGGGGTAGGGACATGGCGGAACTCCTTGCGTGCGGGCTTGCGGGTGAAAGGGGTGACGGGGGTGAAAGGAAGGGGTGCCGGGGCCGGTCAGAGGACCTTGGCGAGGAAGGCGCGGGTCCGCTCGTGCCGTGGGTCGTCCAGGACGGCCCCCGGCGGTCCCTGCTCGACCACCACGCCGCCGTCCATGAAGACGACGGTGTCGGCGACCTCGCGGGCGAAGCCGATCTCGTGGGTGACGACGATCATCGTGGTGCCGGACCGCGCGAGGTCCTTGATCACGTCGAGCACCTCGCCGACCAGCTCCGGGTCGAGCGCCGAGGTGGGCTCGTCGAACAGCAGCACCTTGGGCTCCAGCGCCAGCGCCCGGGCGATCGCCACCCGCTGCTGCTGGCCGCCGGAGAGCTGCCGGGGGTAGGCGTCCGCCTTGTCGGCCAGCCCGACCCGGTCCAGCAGCTCCAGGGCGCGCGCCCGGGCCTCGGCCTTCGGCTGCTTGAGCGCGCTGACCGGCGCCTCGGTGATGTTCTCCAGCACGGTGAGGTGCGGGAAGAGGTTGAAGTTCTGGAAGACGAAGCCGATGTTGGTCCGCTGGCGCAGGACCTCGCGCTCCTTCAGCTCGTGCAGCCGGTCGCCGGCCCGGCGGTAGCCGATCAGCTCGCCGTCGATCGCGACGAAGCCCCGGTCCAGCTTCTCCAGGTGGTTGATGGCGCGCAGCAGGGTGGACTTGCCGGAGCCGGAGGGGCCGAGCACCACCGTGACGGAGCCGGTGGCCACGTCCAGGTCGACCCCGCGCAGCACGGCCAGCTGCCCGAAGCTCTTGTGCAGGCCCCGGACCTGCACCATCGGGTCCCCGGACTTGGTCAGCGTGGTCATGAGCGTCCTCCGACGGCTTTCTCGGCAGCGGTGCGGGAGCTCCGCAGGCCCCGGACGAGGGCCCGGGCCCGCTGCAGCGGGGTGGGGGGCGGGGTGCGCTGCGCGCCCCGGGCGAAGTACCGCTCGACGTAGTACTGGCCGATCGACAGCACGGTGGTCAGCAGCACGTACCAGACGGTGGCGACCATCAGCAGCGGCACCACCCGGCCGGTGCGGCCGTAGATCACCTGCACCTGGTAGAAGAGCTCGCCGATGGCCATCACGTAGACCACCGAGGTGCCCTTGAACAGCGAGATCACCTCGTTGGCGGCGGACGGCAGGATGCCGCGCATCGCCTGCGGCAGCACGATCCGCCAGGCCTGGCGCCAGCGCGGGACACCGAGTGCGGCGGCGGCCTCCCGCTGGCCGGTGTCGACGGCGATGATGCCGCCGCGGATGATCTCGGCGGCGAACGCGGCCTGGTGCAGTCCGAGACCGAGCACGGCGGCGCCGAGCGCGCCCAGGACGCCGACCGTCTCGAAGTCCGCGAAGGTCGGGCCGAACGGGATGCCGAAGCCGAACCGCTTGTAGAGGTAGGAGAGGTTGAACCAGAACACCAGCTGGACGATCAGCGGGATGGAGCGGAACGCCCAGACGTATGCCCAGGCGATGGACTGCAGGATCGCGCTGCTCGACAGCCGCATCGCGGCCACCCCGGCGCCCAGCACGAAGCCCAGGATCGTTCCGTAGAAGGTGAGTTCGAGGGTGCGGCCGACCGCCCGCAGGATGGTGTCGGCGGAGAAGAAGACCCGGAAGGTGGCCCAGTCCCAGCCCGGGTTGGTGGCCAGCCCGTGGGCGAACTGGGCCAGCACGACGAGGGCGGCGAGGCCGGCCGCCCAGCGCCAGGGGTGCCGGGCGGGGACGGTCCGCAGCCGGTTCAGCTCGTCCAGGTCGAGCGGGCGGGCGGGTGCGGGTGCGGTCGTGGTTGCTGTTGCGGCCCGCGGCCCGTCGGCCGTGGTGATGACGGTCATGGTGGGATTCCTCCAAAAGGCCCGGAGCCCGGACAGGGGGTCACGTGTGCTCGGGCGGGCTGATCCGGGACTCCTTGATCGCGGAGTCGGTCACCCCCCACTTCCTGAGGATCCGCTCGTAGGTGCCGTCCTTGATCAGCTGGTTGACCGCCGCCTGGAACGCGGGGGCCAGCGGGGAGCCCTTCCTGAAGGCGAAGCCGACGTCCAGGCGGTGGAACTCGCCGAGGAAACGCGTCCCGGAGGCCTCCTGCGAGGCCTGGTAGCGCAGGCCGTTGATGGTGGACATCAGGATGTCCACCCGCCCCTGCTGCAGGCTGGTCAGCACGGTGCCGCTGTCGCTGAACGCCTTCACCTCGTACGGCTTGCGGCCCGCGTCGGTGCAGACGTTCTTCTTGCCGTTGAGCGTGGTCTCGAAGGTGGTGCCGGCCCCGGTGCCGATGGTCAGGCCGCAGAGCTGGAGGAGGTCGGTGACCGGCTGGATGCCGGTGTTGTCCTTCCTGACCGCGAAGCCCTGGCCGTCGTCGATGTAGGTGACGAAGTCGATGGTCTTCAGCCGGGCCTCGGTGACGCCGAAGTTGCCGGTGCCGACGTCGTACTTGCCGCTGCCGAGCGCGGGCAGGATGGTCTCGAAGGCGGCCTCCTCGCGCTGCACGGTCAGGCCGAGCACCTTGGCCACCGCGTCGCCGAAGTCGATGTCGATGCCGGCCGCCTTCTTGGTGGCCTGGTCGGCGTAGAACGCGGTGGGCGGGGCGCCGATGGACGAGCCGAACTTCACGGTGCCGGACTTGCGGACGTCCTCGGGCAGCAGCGCGGCGGCGGCGTCCGACCTGGCGATGCCGGAGACGAGGTCCTGCGTGGCGGCGGCCGCCGCCAGGCTGGCGCCGCCCTTCCCGCCGACGGCCTTCGGGTCCGAGCCGCAGGCCGCCAGCGCCAGCACGGGCAGCAGGGCGGTGGCCGCGAGCAGGCGGCGGCGGGCGGTGGTGGTTCTCACGGGAAACGGTGCCTTTCAGCTGGTCAGGTGCTTCTGGAACGGCAGCGGGCCGATGGTCAGCGGGTCCGCCGCGAGGTCGAACAGCGCGGTGTAGCCGGTCGCCAGGTACAGCCCCCTGGCCTCGGGCTGGCGCGGTCCGGTGGTGAGGTGGATCCGGGTGTAGCCGGCCGCCCCGGCGGCCCGCTCCAGCTCGGCCAGGACCTGCCGGGCCAGGCCGCGGCGGCGGTGCGCGGAGTGCGTCCACATCCGCTTGACCTCGGCGGTGTGCTCGTCGTACCGCTTGTACGCGCCGCCCGCGACCGGCTCGCCGTCCTCCAGCAGGAGCAGCAGCAGCCCCGCCGGCTCCGCGAAGGCGTCCCGCGGGTAGCGGGTCATCTCCTGGTGGGCCTCGGGTCCGTACCGGCTGACGTACTCCTCGGTGAGCTCGCGCAGCAGCGGCTCGACCAGCGGGTCGTCGATCAGCACCCGGCGGACCTCCACCACCGGGCGGGTGCCGGTGCCGGTCGCCGCGGTCATGCCTGGACCGCGATCAGCTGGTGGCGGTCCCGCTCGGCGCGGGCCGCCCGCTCGGCCTCGGCAGCCTTCGCGGCGTCGCGCCTGGCGACCTCCTCGCGGACGATCGGGATGACGTACCGGCCGAAGTCGATCGCGTCGTCCAGCAGCGCGTAGCCGCGGGCGGACAGGATGTCCACGCCGAGGTCGTAGTAGTCGAGCAGCGCCTGGGCGACCGTCTCCGGTGTGCCGACCAGGGCGTTGGAGTTGCCGGCGCCGCCGGTGGCGGCCGCGGTCGGGGTCCACAGCGCGCGGTCGTAGCGCTCGCCGGCCTCGGCGATCTCCACCAGCCGCTGCGAGCCGGTGTTCTCGGGCCGGAAGGCGCCCGGCGGACGGCCCCGGCGGACCAGGTCCCCGGCCTCCCGGCGGGCCCTGATGGTGTCCACCGTCCGGTGCGCCTTCTCCCAGGCCAGCTCCTCGGTGGGCGCGATGATCGGCCGGAACGCGACCTGGATCCGCGGCACGTCGGTGCGCCCGGCGGCCCGCGCGGCCTCCTTCACCCGCTCGATCTGCTCGGCGGTCCTGGCCAGCGGCTCGCCCCAGAGGCAGTAGATGTCCGCCTCCGCCCCGCCCGCCGCGTAGGCGGCGTCCGAGGAGCCGCCGAAGGAGACCGCCGGACGCGGCGCCTGGACCGGGAAGACGTCGGAGAGGAAGTCGTTGAAGCGGTAGTGCTCGCCCTCGTGGTCGAAGGCCTCCCGGCTGGTCCACGCCTTCTTGACGATCCCGATGTACTCACGGGTGCGGTCGTAGCGCTGGTCCTTGGTCAGGAAGTCGCCCTCGCGCTGCTGTTCGTGGTCGTTGCCGCCGGTGATGAAGTGGACGGTGAGCCGCCCGTCGCTGATCCGGTCGATGGTCGCGAAGGTCTTGGCCGCGTACGTCGGGTAGGAGACGTTCGGCCGGTGGGCCAGCAGGATCTGCAACCGGTCGAGCCGGGCCGCGATGTAGGCCGCCCCGGCCGCCGGGTCGGGGGCGCCGGCCGCGTAGGCGAACAGCACGCGGTCCCAGCCGTTGTCCTCGTGCGCACGGGCCAGCCGCAGGGTGTAGTCGCGGTCGAAGGCTGCCGTGGAGCGGGGGGTGGTCTCCGAACCGTCGCCGGTGGCGGCGATGCCGAGGAATTCGACGGGCATGGTGACGGACCTTTCGGTTGTACGGGCGTCCGGCGGCTGCGGGTGGGCAGGCCGGAGGAGGCCGCGGCCGGGGCCGGGGCCGGAGGGGGCGGCACACGTGCGAACGTGGCGGTGACGGCGGGAACTGCCGGAGTGCAGGGGGAGTGAGAAGACGGCGAAGGCGGCAGCGTGCGCCTGGACCGCCGTCAGAGGACGGCGGCTTCCCGGCCCGCGACGGGGCACCGAGGGAGGGGTCTCCGAAGGAGAGCAGGGCCGGCTAGACGGCCCGCTGCCGGGTCAGCCGCGACACGCCGCGGACCACACCCGACCGAAGTCGATGTGGTCGCGGGTGACCAGGGGCTGCTCGGCGTACATGGCCACAAGTTGAGCAGCGAACGACGCACTACGTCAACCACCCTCCATTGCCGCACTGTTGCGATCTCCTGTCGCCCTGCGACCACCGCTGCGACCCCGCTCACCACCCTTGACAGGCGCCGATCGCGCATGCGTACGATCACAACGGAGTGAGTGCAGTGCCACCCGCGTTGAGGGACGCGGACCGGCACCGACGGCCGTACGTGACCACCCCCGTACCTCCCGCCCGCCCGCACCTCCCCGCCTGGAGCCCTCCGCATGGCCACCCCGCAGGACGTCCTCCCCTCCCCCGCCCTCGCCGCCGTCCGGCCCCCGGCCCCCGAAGCCGCGGCGGCCGACGCCCGCATCGTCGCCCGCCGCCGCCCCGGCCAGTGGGTCTCCGCCACCCTCGCCCTGCTGCTGTTCGCGATGGCCGCCAACTCGGTGATCCGCAACAAGGCCTTCCAGTGGGACGTGGTGGCCGACTGGTTCACCTCCGCCTCCGTCCTGAACGGCCTCACCCTCACCCTCTGGCTGACCGCCGTCACCCTCGTCCTCGGCTTCGTGCTCGGCACCGTGCTCGCCACCATGCGGCTCTCCGCCAACCCGGTGCTGCGCACCCTGAGCTGGATCTACATCTGGATCTTCCGCTCCACCCCGGCGCTGGTGCAGCTGCTCTTCTTCTTCAACATCGGCGCGCTCTACCCGACCCTCGGCCTCGGCATCCCGTTCGGCCCCGAGTTCGTCAGCGTCAGGACCGTCAACCTGATCGGCCCCACCCTCACCGCCGTCATCGGCCTCACCCTGCTGGAGGCCGCCTACGCCGCCGAGGTGGTGCGCGGCGGCATCCTCTCGGTCGACCGCGGCCAGCTGGAGGCCGCCTCGGCCCTCGGACTGGGCCGGTGGCGGGTGCTGCGCCGGATCGTCGTGCCGCAGGCGATGCGCTCGATCGTGCCGACCGCCGGCAACATGCTGATCAGCGCGCTCAAGGGCACCAGCATCATCAGCGTGCTGGCCGTCTCCGACCTGCTCTACTCGGTGCAGCTGGTGTACCTCCAGACCTACCAGGTCATCCCGATGCTGATGGTCGCCACCCTCTGGTACATCGCCGTCACCACGGTCCTGTCCATCGGCCAGTACTACGTCGAGCGGCACTACGCCAAGGGCGCCACCCGGGAGGGCCTGCCGCCCACCCCGCTGCAGAAGGCCCTGGCCGGCTACCGCCGGCTGCGCGCCGCCGCCGACGCCGATCCGCGCACCGGGGGGAAGCGTTGACCACTCTGGTGATCGTCGGAGCCGGGCCGCGGGGCACCGGACTGCTGGAGCGGATCGCCGCCAACGCGGCCGAACTGCTGCCCCCCGAAAGGCCGTTGCACATCCACCTGGTCGACCCGTACCCGCCCGGCGCCGGCCGGATCTGGCGCTACGACCAGTCCCCGCTGCTGCGGATGAACTCGATGGCCGAGGACGTCACGATGTTCACCGACGAGCGGTCGACCATCGACGGACCGGTCCGCCCGGGCCCCTCGCTGGCCGAATGGGCCGCCCGCAGCACGGAGTTCGCACCGTACCGGGAGATACCCGACCCGGCGGTCCGGGCCGAGCTGGACTCCCTGGCACCCACCGACTTCCCCACCCGCCGGGCCCAGAGCGCCTACCTGGACTGGGTGTTCCGCCGCGCCGTCGCCGACCTGCCGCCGCACATCACCGTCACCGTGCACCGCGACACCGTCCGGCGGATCGACGGGCCCGCCGACGGCCCCCAGTCGGTCCACCTCGGCGACCGGGTGCTCACCGCCGACCACGTCGCCCTCACCCTCGGCCACCTCGACTCCGCACCCGACCCCCGGTACGCCGCCGACGCCGCCTTCGCCGCCCGGCACGGCCGCTTCCACCTCCCGCCCGCCTTCTCCGCCGACGCCGACGCCGAGCTCGCCGGCGTCGCCCCGGGCGAGCACCTCGTCCTGCGCGGCTTCGGACTGGCCTTCGTCGACCTGCTGTCGCTGCTCACCGAGGGCCGCGGCGGACGCTTCGAGGAGACCCCCGACGGCCTGGCCTACCGCCCCTCCGGGCGGGAGCCGGTGATCCACGTCGGCTCCCGGCGCGGGGTGCCGTACCACTCCAAGACCGGCTACCGCCTCCAGGGCCCGCCCGCGCCGCTCCCCCGGTACTTCGACGCCGCCGCCGTCGACACCGTCCTCGCCCGCTCCGGACCGCTCGAACTGCGGCGCGACTTCTGGCCGTTGATGGCCAAGGACATCGGCTTCGGCCACTACCACGAGCTCTTCCACGCCCACCCCGAGCGCACCACCCTGCCCTGGCCCGCGTTCCTCGCCGCGTACGACCGGTACGACTGGTACGCCCCCGAACTCGGCCGGCTGATCGCCGAGGCCGTCCCCGACCCGGCCGACCGGCTGGACTTCGAACGCCTCGACTTCCCGCTCGCCGGCGTCGAACTCGGCTCGGCCGAGGAGCTCCAGCACCACCTGCGCGACTACGTCACCCGGGACGCCGAGCGGCGCGCCGACCCCGCCCACAGCGCCGACCTCGGCGCCTTCCTCGCCCTGCTCTCGCTCTTCGGCCAGCTGCCCCGCGTCCTCGCCTCCGGCCGGCTCACCGCCCGCTCGGTGGGCCAGGAGGTCGACGAGTGGTTCTTCGGATACTTCAGCTACCTCGCCTCCGGCCCGCCCGGCTTCCGGCTGCGCCAGCTGCTCGCCCTCTCCGAGGCGGGCGTGGTGCGCTTCCTCGGCGCCGGGATCCGGGTCGAACAGGACGAGGCCACCGGCACCTGGCGGGCGTCCGGCGCCACCGTGCCCGGGCACAGCGTCACCGCCACCGCGCTGGTCGAGGCGTACCTGCCCAAGCACGCGCTGGCCCGCACCCACGACCCCGTGCTGCGCGAACTGCACCGCGCCGGGCGGATCGTGGAGGAGGTCGTCGAGGACGGGGAGTACACCCACCGCTCGGGGCTGCTCACCATCACGCCCGGCGACAGCCGCGTCCTGGACCCGGCCCTGGACGGCGCCCCGCACCCGCGCCGCACCGCCCTCGGCCCGCACACCAGTCTGCGGGCGGCCGCCGCCTTCGCGCGGCCGCGCACCAACTCGCCCGGCTTCCGGCAGAACGACGCCGCCGCCCGCGCGCTGCTGCGCGCCCTGGCCGGGGAGGGGGCGGCCGCCCTGGCGGACTGCGTGGCCGGGGCGCTCTGACCGGCCCGGCTGAGCTGGGCTGAGCTGGGCTGGGCCCTACGGTCCGAAGATCTCCGCGACCAGGTCCTCGGCCGTGACGTGGTCCGGGGCGGAGAGGATCCAGTCCCCGACCCCCTTGATGCCGGTCCCGCGCTCCAGCGCGCTCACACAGGCGTCGGCCTCCCGGTCGGTGGCGAACTCCCAGGCCAGCAGCCGCCGGACCAGCACCACGGCCTCGATCGGGCTCATCCTCGGCCGCCGGCCCGCGCGGGGCGCGCCGCCGCGGGCCCGGCGGCCCGGCGCGGCGAGGCGCTGCTGGTAGCCGGCCAGGTCGTGCCAGGCCTGGACGGTGCTGGGGTGCTGCTCCCCCAGCGCCCGGGCGAGGTCCGGCAGGAGGGTGCGCAGCTGGAGGACCGCGCCGTCCAGGTCGCCCCGGTTGGCGGCGTGCACCGCCAGGTCGTGCCGGGCCTTCAGGACCCGGCTGTCGTGGCCGCCCCAGGCCGCGTGCAGATCGGGCAGCAGCTGGGACAGCTGCCGGATCGCGGTGACGCTCTCGCCGCTCTCCCCGATGCACCAGGCCAGGTGGTAGCGGGCGCCCAGGGTGTCGTCGTCGGTCGCGCCGAGCGCCGTGCGCATGTCCTCCACCAGCGTGCCGAGCAGCCGGATCGCGCCGTCGAGGTCGCCCGCCTTGCTGAGGTACCAGGCGAAGTCGCGCCAGGCGCACAGGGTGTCCCGGTCGGTGCCGCCGAGGGCGGCGAGCGCGTCCCGGGCCACCGCCTGCAGCTGGATGGCGGACTCCCCGGCGGTCGGCGCCCGGTAGGCGGCGCTCCGGCGCTCGCGCAGGGCCGCCCGGACGTCGTCGGACCCGGCGGCGGGCGGCGCGGTGACCGGGGGCGTGGTGAGCGGCGACAGCACCGGCGCGGCCGCGGCCGGCGGCGCGGCGGACACACCGGGAACGACGGGAACAGCGGGAACGACGGGCGGCGCCGTCGGTGCGGGCGGCACCGAGGGCGGCGCTGGCACCACCGGCGCCTCAGCCATCACCGGCGGCGCGGATGTCACCGGCGGCACTGCTGTCACCGGCGGCGCCGGCCGGTCCAGCACGGTCGGGGTCGGCGCCGCCGTCTCGGCCGGCTCCGCCGCCGCGCGCGGCTCCGCCAGCCCGGCCAGCCTCCGCTCGACCGCCCGGGCGTCGGCCGGCCGGTCCTGCGGGTCCTTGGCGAGCAGCTCGGCGACCAGCTCCGCCACCCCCGCCGGCAGCCCGAACTGCGCCGGGTCCAGCGCCGGCGGCGGCTCGTTGAGGTGCTTGTACATCAGCACCGGCGTCGACTCCCCGCCGAACGGCCTGGCCCCGGTGCAGAGTTCGACCAGCACGCAGCCGAAGGCGTAGAGGTCCGCCCGCCCGTCGACCCGGCCGCCGGTCCACCGCTCGGGCGCCATGTACGCCGGGCTCCCGATCACCGTCCCGGTGGTGGTGAGCCCGCCCGCGCCGGTGTCCAGCTGGGCGATGCCGAAGTCCAGCACCTTCAGCACCCCGGCCTCGGTGACCATGATGTTGTCGGGCTTGATGTCGCGGTGCACCATGCCCGCGTCGTGGGCGGCGGCCAGCGCGGCGCAGATCTGCCGCCCCCAGCCCAGGCTCTGCGCCGGGTCGGGCGGACCGGCCCGCAGCACCTCGGTCAGGGTGCGGCCGGTGAGCAGCTCCATCACCAGGAAGGTGACCGGCTGACCGCCGAGCTCGGCCTCCCCCAGGTCGTGCACGGTGACGATGTTCGGGTGCGACAGGTTCCCGGCCGCGCACGCCTCCCGGACGAACCGCAGCGCCGCCTTCTGCTGGTCGCCCCCGTGGTGCCCGATGACCTTGACCGCCACCTGGCGCCGCATCCGGGTGTCGAGGGCCCGCCACACCACCCCGAAGCCGCCCTGGCCGAGCCGCTCCACCAGCTCGTACCGGCCGTCGAGGACATCTCCGACTCTCACGCGCCCCACCCCTGCCTCTCGAAGCGGTCACACTCTATCGACGCCCGGCCGGCCCGACCGGCGCCGGTGGTGGGGATGGTCCGGATGACCAGGCCGGGTGGAAGGATGGGGGTCGGGCCACCGCGACGGCGCGGCGGACCGGACGGATGACGAGCCGAGGAGCGCAGTCATGGCCAAGCAGGCCCCGCAGAGCGACCCGGCGCAGGACGCCCCCCGGGTGTCCGCGCCCCAGCACGCGGCGGCCGGGCTGCCCGCGGTCGGCCACAGCCTGCGCATGGCCGCCGAACAGATGGGCGCCCGCCGCACCCTCGCCACCCTGCGCAAGGTCAACCAGCCGGACGGCTTCGACTGCCCCGGCTGCGCGTGGCCGGAGCCGGGGAAGACGCACGCCGCCGAGTTCTGCGAGAACGGCGCCAAGGCCGTCGCCGAGGAGGCCACCGAGCGCCGGATCACCGCCGAGTTCTTCGCCGCCCACCCGGTGGCCGAGCTCGCCGGGCGCTCCGGCTACTGGCTCGGCCAGCAGGGCCGCCTCACCCAGCCGATGCTGCTGGACGAGGGCGCCACCCACTACGTCCCGGTCTCCTGGGACGCCGCCTTCGACATCGTCGCCGAGGAACTGCGCGCCCTCGACACCCCCGACGGCGCCGCCTTCTACACCTCCGGCCGGACCAGCAACGAGGCCGCCTTCGCCTACCAGCTGTTCGCCCGCCGGCTGGGCACCAACAACCTGCCGGACTGCTCCAACATGTGCCACGAGTCGTCCGGCTCGGCCCTCACCGAGACGCTCGGCATCGGCAAGGGCAGCGTCAGCCTGAAGGACCTCTACCAGGCCGACCTGATCATCGTGGCCGGCCAGAACCCGGGCACCAACCACCCGCGGATGCTCTCCGCCCTGGAGCGGGCCAAGCGCGCGGGCGCCACCATCGTCAGCGTGAACCCGCTGCCGGAGGCCGGTCTGGAGCGGTTCAAGAACCCGCAGAACGCCCGCGGCCTGGTCGGCCACGGCACCAAGCTGACCGACCTCTTCCTGCAGATCCGGCTCGGCGGCGACCTCGCGCTGTTCCGCGCGCTCAACCAGCTGGTCCTGAAGCAGGACGGCGGCGTGGACCGGGCCTTCGTCGAGGAGCACTGCCACGGCTTCGAGGAGTTCGCCGCCGAGGCCCGGACGACCGACCGCGCCGAGGTGCTCGCCGCCACCGGTCTGCCCTGGGAGCAGATCGAGGAGCTGGGCCGGCTGGTGCTCTCCTCGAAGAAGATCATCGTCTGCTGGGCGATGGGCCTCACCCAGCACAAGCACTCCGTGCCCACCATCCGCGAGGTGGTCAACTTCCTGCTGCTGCGCGGCAACGTCGGCCGCCCGGGCGCCGGGGTCTGCCCGGTGCGCGGGCACAGCAACGTGCAGGGCGACCGCACGATGGGGATCTTCGAGCGCCCCTCGGCGGCCTTCCTGGACGCGCTGGGCCGGGAGTTCGGCTTCGAGCCGCCGCGCGAGCACGGGCTGGACGCGGTGGACACCATCCGGGCGATGCGCGACGGCCGGGTGGGGGTGTTCTTCGCGATGGGCGGCAACTTCGTCGCGGCCACCCCGGACACCGGGGTCACCGAGGCGGCGATGCGCCGCTGCCGGCTGACCGTGCACGTCTCCACGAAGCTCAACCGCTCGCACGTGGTGACCGGCGCCCGGGCCCTGATCCTGCCCACCCTCGGCCGCACCGACCGGGACGTCACCGCCAAGGGCGCCCAGTTCGTCAGCGTCGAGGACTCGATGGGCCAGGTCCACTCCTCGCGCGGCGGTCTGCGCCCGCCCGCGCCGGGCCTGCTCTCCGAGGTGGCGATCGTCTGCCGGCTGGCCCGCGCCACGCTCGGCCCGCAGGACAGCGTGCCGTGGGAGGAGTTCGCCGACGACTACGACGGGCTGCGGGACCGGATCGCCCGGGTCGTGCCCGGCTTCGACGACTTCAACGACCGGGTCCGCCGCCCCGGGGGCTTCACCCTGCCGCACGGGCCGCGGGACTCCCGGACCTTCCCCACCGCGACCGGCAGGGCCAACTTCACGGTCAACCCGCTCACCGCGCCCGAGGTGCCGGCCGGCCGGCTGCTGCTCCAGACGCTGCGCTCGCACGACCAGTACAACACCACCGTCTACGGCCTCGACGACCGCTACCGGGGCATCACCGGCGGCCGCCGGGTGGTGCTGGTCAACCCGGCCGACGCCGCCGAACTCGGCCTCGCCGAAGGGGAGTACGTCGACCTGGTCGGCGAGTGGAAGGACGGCGTGGAGCGCCGCGCGCCGCACTTCAGGGTGGTCCACTACCCGGTCGCCCGGGGCGGCGCGGCCGCGTACTACCCGGAGACCAACGTGCTGGTGCCGCTGGACTCCACCGCCGACATCAGCAACACCCCGACCTCCAAGGCCGTGGTGATCCGCTTCGAGCCGGACACCGGGGAGCACTGAGCCGACAACGCCGGAGGGGCGGTGGACCGCGGTCCACCGCCCCTCCGGCGTAAGCCCTGCGCCTAGTTCTGGCCGGACGGCAGCGACGTGGCCGAGGCGCTGCCGTGGGCGGTGGCCGAGGCGCTGCCGGTGCCCGCGGGCGTGCCGCTCGCGGTGCCGGCCGGCGTCCCGGTGGGCGTGGTGGTCGGCACCGAGGCACCAGGCTCGGGCGTGCCCGTCCCGGTCGGGGTGCCGGTCGGCGTTCCCGTGGGCGTCCCGGTGGGCGTTCCCGTCGGGGTACCGGTCGGGGTCCCCGTGGGCGTTCCGGTCGGAGTGCCGGTCGGCGTCCCCGTCGGGGTGCCCGTGGGCGTCCCGGTCGGCGTCCCCGTGGGCGTGGTGGTGGACGGCTGGCCCGTCCCCGGGTCGGTCGGCGTGGCCGTCCCGGGCGCCGGGGTGCCCGGCGCGGGGGTGCCCGGGGCCGGGGTGCCGGGGGCGGTCGGCGTGCCGGGGTCGGGGGTGGCCGCGACCTGGTTGGCCGGGCTCGGCGCGATCGGCGTGACGCTGTCCCAGCCCGCCGGGAGGTCCGGCACCTTCCAGGCGCCGCCCTGGTCGTCCGGAGCGGTCTCCGGGTCGGGGCGGACGGCACCGAGGATCGGCATCGAGCCGATCGGCGACACCTTGATCCAGGCGCCCGGCCGGGGCGCCTGCACGACCAGGCCGCCGCCGATGTACAGCGCGACGTGGGTGGCGCCCTCGTAGTAGATGACCAGGTCCCCGGGGCGCAGCTGGTTCAGCGGCAGGCGCTGGAGCCGGGCCCACTGCTCCTGGCTGGTCCGCGGGATGGGCTTGCCGGCGTGCAACCAGGCCTGCGAGGTGAGGCCCGAGCAGTCGAACACGTCCGGTCCGGCGCCGCCCCACACGTAGGGCTTGCCCAGCTGCGCGAGCGCGTAGGCGACGGCGGCGCGGCCGGCCAGCGACGGGGTGCGCTCGCCCTGGCCGAGCGCGCCCGAGGCGAGGAAGGCGAGCTGGGCCTCGTCGGCCTTGACCTTCTCCAGCTTCTCCAGCTCGACGCGCTGGGCGCCGGTGAGCGAGGAGACCATCTGCTCGACGGCGGTCAGCTCGGAGGCGACCTTGGCCTTGGCGGCGTCCTGCTGGGCGACCAGCGCCTGGGTGTTCTTCAGCGCCTCCTCGTTCTGCTTCTGCAGTCCGGTGAGGGCCTCGCGGTCGGACTTCAGCCGGTCGAGGAAGTCGGACTGGGAGCGGCTGGCCGCGGCGAGCAGCTCGGCGATGGTGACCGCCTCGTACGGGTCCTTGGAGAGCAGCAGTTCGGCGTAGGCGGAGGCGGCGCCGTTGCGGTACTGGGCGGCGGCGAGCTGGGCGGCCACGTCGGTGCCGGCGTCCACCTGCTTCTGCTGGCGCTCCAGACGGGCCTTGAGCTCGGCGAGCGCGGCCTGCTGCTCGGCGACCTTGGCGACGCTGCCGTTGTACTGCTCGCTGGCGGCCTCGGCGTTCTTGTACAGCTCGTGCAGCTGGTCGAGCAGCGGGCCGAGGGTGGCCTTGGCCTCGGCGAGCGGGTCGGCGCCGGGAGAGGCGGTCGGGGCGCTGATGCCCGGGGTGGTGCCCGGGTCGGGAGCGGCGTACGCGTCCTGGGCGGCCAGCGGCAGCGCGAGCGCGGCGGCCGCGAGCACGGCTCCGCAACGCAGGGCGGCCCGCACCCACGGTCGTATGCCCGCCGACTCCGCACGCTGTGCAGCCCCGCCCATGGGTGTGTCCTCCCCGCCCTGCCTGATCCCCGGGCTCCCCGGATCCCCGTCGATCCTGCCATGGGTTACTCGCCGGAAACAGACCGCACCCGTACGGGTCGGTGAATTCTCCGGTTCGGCTGTGAGACAGGTCTCAGCAAACCCTCCCGAACCGGGACGTTCTTCACTAATGCCCAGCTCAGCACGGGTGAGGACACCTTGCGGAAAGCCTACGGCAACCCCTCCGACACTCCCGGAACCACGAATCCCGATCCAGTTCACCTTCCGTTCACCGAGCGTCCCTACCGTCGCGAGCGACACCAACGTCAGTGCGACAACTACGACGATTGTTTGGGTATGGAACACATCTCGTTCCTGGTGGCCGTTGTGATCATCACGGCGCTCGCCTTCGACTTCACCAACGGGTTCCACGACACCGCCAATGCGATGGCCACCTCCATCGCGACGGGAGCCCTTCGGCCCAAGGTCGCGGTCACCATCGCGGCCGTCCTCAACTTCGCGGGCGCGTTCCTGTCCGTGAAGGTCGCCACCACCATCTCCGGCGGCATCGTCAACGAGAAGGCGGGCATCCACCCCGAGATCATCTTCGCCGCACTGGTCGGCGCGATCCTGTGGAACCTGCTCACCTGGCTGAGAGGCCTGCCGTCCAGCTCCTCGCACGCGCTGTACGGCGGCCTGATCGGCGCCACCGTGGTGGGCGTCGGTGTCAACGGCGTCAACTTCGACACCGTGGTCAGCAAGATCCTGATCCCGGCCGTCGCCTCCCCGCTGGTCGCGGGCCTGGCCGCCTGGGGCGCCACCAAGCTGGCGTACGCGATCACCCGCCGGACCAACGAGGAGACCGCCACCAAGGGCTTCAAGACCGGCCAGGTCTTCTCCTCCTCGCTGATCTCGCTGGCGCACGGCACCAACGACGCCCAGAAGACGATGGGCATCATCACCCTGACCCTGGTCTCGGTCGGCGCACTGCCCAAGGGCGCGCTGCCCCCCACCTGGGTGATCATCTCGGCCGGCGCGGCCATCGCGCTCGGCACCTACATGGGCGGCTGGCGGATCATCCGCTCGATGGGCAAGGGCCTCGCGGACATCAAGGCGCCGCAGGGCTTCTCCTCCGAGTCGGCCGCCGCGACGGTCATCCTGACCTCCTCGCACATGGGCTTCGGCCTCTCCACCACCCAGGTCTGCTCCGGCGGCATCATGGGCGCCGGCCTCGGCGGCCCGAAGGGCGAGCTGCGCTGGAGTCTGGTCCGCCGGATGGTCTACACCTGGGGCCTGACCCTGCCCGCCGCCGCCTCGGTGGCCGGCGGCGCGGCCTTCCTCGCCGAGCAGGGCAGCTGGGGCGTGGCGCTGGTCGGCGTCACCCTGGTGGCCGGTTCGGGCGCGATGTGGATCATCTCCCGCCGCCAGCCGGTGGGTGCGGACAACGTCAACGACGTCACCCCGGTCGAGGCCGTCACCCCGGTCGAGGTGGGCCCGGCCGCCGTCTCCGCCACCCCCACCCCCGCCTCGACCACCGTCGCGGCCTGAGCGCCGACCACCAAGGAACCGACACCATGCACATCAAGTGGAACGCCCTGGCCCAGACCGCCGGCGTCAGCTTCGGCATCACCGTCGCCGTGGTCGCCGTCTTCGCCCTCGGCATCCTGGCCCTGTCCCGCCGCGAGGCCTCCCAGTCCGCCCGCGGCTCGGAGTCGGGCGCCGCGGCCGGCGGCCGACTGGCCCTGGCCGGCGCGTACACCTGCTTCGCCGCCTGCGCGGCGGCCGTGGTCTACGGGCTGACCCTGATCGCCGGGAAGTAGCGGTCGTACGCCGAAGGGCCGGGGAGCGGTGATCCGCTCCCCGGCCCTTCGGCGTGTTCCGGGTCAGTCCTGCTGCGTGGTGCGCAGCACGGTCTCCCGGATGAACAGCACGGTCACGAAGGCCATCAGGGCGAACGGCGCCGCCACCAGGAAGACCACGCCCACGCCGTGCCCGAAGGCGTCCGTCACCAGGGGGACGACCGGGGCGGGCAGCTTGTGCAGGTCCGGGATGCCGCCGCCACCGGCGCCGGAGGCCGGGATGTGCGCGGCCGCCAGGTTCTCCGCCAGGTAGTGGGAGACCTTGTTGTTCATCAGGGCGCCGAGCGCGGAGACGCCCATCGCGCCGCCCATGGTGCGGAAGAAGGTGACCACCGAGCTGGCCGCGCCGAGCTCGCCCCGGGGCACCGTGTTCTGCACCGCGAGGACGAGGTTCTGCATGGTCAGACCGAGGCCGATGCCGGTGACCGCCATGTAGACGGAGAGCAGCCCGTAGGAGGTGTCGGCGCGGGCGGTGCCCAGCAGGCCGAAGCCGATCGCCAGCATCAGGGTGCCGGAGACCAGGTACGCCTTCCACTTGCCGTACTTGGTGATCAGCCGGCCGGCCACGGTGGAGGAGACGGCCAGGCCGAGGATCATCGGCAGGGTCATCAGGCCGGCGATCGTCGGGGACTTCTCCTTGGCCAGCTGGAAGTACTGGCTGAGGAAGGTGGTGGCGCCGTACATCCCGACGCCGACCAGCACGCTGGCGAGCGCGGCCAGGACGACGGTGCGGTGGCGGAACAGGCTCGGCGGGATGATCGGCTCGGCGGCGCGCTTCTCGATCACCACGGCGAGGGCGCCCAGCAGCAGGCCGCCGCCGACCATGGCCCCGGTCTGCCACGAGATCCAGTCGTAGTTCTTGCCGGCCAGGGTGATCCAGATCATCAGCAGGCTGACGGCGCCGGTGACGACCAGCGCGCCCAGGTAGTCGATCCTGACCTTGCGCTTGACCACCGGCAGCTTGAGGGTCCGCTGGAGCACCGCGATCGCGGCCAGCGCGAACGGGATGCCGATGTAGAAGCACCAGCGCCAGCCGAGCCAGGAGGTGTCCACGATGACGCCGCCGATCAGCGGACCGCCGATGGTGGCCAGGGCGAAGACGGCGCCGAAGTAGCCGCTGTAGCGGCCGCGCTCGCGCGGCGGGACCATCGCGGCCAGGCAGATCTGCGCCAGTGCGGTGACGCCGCCGGCGCCGATGCCCTGGAGCGCGCGGCAGGCGATCAGCTCGCCGGTGTTCTGGGAGAGTCCGGCCAGCGCCGAGGAGGCGATGTAGATGACCAGGGCGATCTGCAGCAGCAGCTTCTTGCTGGCGAGGTCGGAGAGCTTGCCCCAGATCGGGGTGGAGGCGGTGAGGGTGAGCAGCGTCGCGGTGATCACCCAGGTGTAGGCGGACTGCCCGCCGTGCAGGTCGGTGAGGATGTGCGGCAGCGCGTTGGAGACCACGGTCGACGAGAGCACGGCCACGAAGAGGCCGAGCAGCAGGCCGGACAGCGCCTCCATCACCTGCCGGTGCGTCATGGGTCGGTCGTCGGCTGGGGCGGCTCCGGTCGCGGCGGGTGCGGTGAGGGTCATCTGGGTCCTTCGGCGGGGTGCGGAGGCAGGGCGCGAGAAGTCGTTGCCTCGGGCAACCATAAGGCCGATGGTTGTCTAAGGCAACTTTCTTCAAGCTCCGGCAAAATCCCGGCGCCTCAGACCCCTACGCCCTCCCCGACCACGTCGTTGAAGCGGTGCAGCAGCTCGGCGAAGCGCACCACGTCCTCCTCGGGCCAGCCGCCCATCACCTCGCGCACCCGCGCCATCCGGGCACCCCGCGCCTCCAGGAAGCGCCGCCGGCCGTCCTCGGTCAGCGAGACCAGCGCGGCCCGCCGGTCCTGCGGGTCCGCCTCGCGGGCCACCAGGCCCAGCTCCTCCAGCGCCCTGATCTGCCGGCTCACCGTGGCCTTGCCCACCGCGAAGTGCACGCCGACGTCCGTCACCCGCACCGGTCCGGCCTGCTCGACGTAGGCGAGCAGGCTGTACGCCATGCCCTCCAGCCGGGGGTGCACCCGCCGGGACATCTCCGCCACCCGGGCCCGGCCGCGCCGGAACAGCAGCGCGACCTCGCGCTCCACCGCCATCAGGGGTTCCTCGTCGCCGGGCGCACCGGCCGCACTTGCCGCACTCACCGCGCCAGTATCCCGCAGCGGCCGTGGCCGGAATCCGGCGCGGGGTCCCCGGCCCACCAACTACTTGATGATATGAAGTATCCGTTTTTCACTCATACGTTAGGAGATGTCGATGGCCGCCCCACGGCAGGGACTCGTCGCCGAACTGAAGGACGCGGTCACCCCGCGCACGGCACTGCTGGTGATCGCCGTGCTGCTGCTCCAGCTCGGGTTCATCACCTCGTACGTCGGCGCCCTGCACGACCCCAGCCCGCACGAGCTGTCGATCGCCGTGGTCGCGCCGCCCCAGGTCTCCCCCAAGCTGGTCGGGGCGCTGGAGGCGGTGCCCGACGACGCCGTGAGGGCCGTCACCGCGCCCGACGCCGCGACCGCCACCGAGCGGATCAAGGACGAGAAGATCTACGCCGCGCTGGTGGTGGACCCGACCGGCACCGAGGACACCCTGCTGGTCGCCAACGCCCGCGGACCGGCCGCCGCCCGGGCCGCCGAGACCATCGTCACCGCCCTGGACAAGTCCCAGGGCCGCACGGTCAAGGTCCAGGACGTGGTGCCGCTGGCCAAGGGCGACACCAACGGGCTCTCCTCCTTCTACCTGGTGATCGGCTGGTGCGTCGGCGGCTACCTGGTCGCCTCGATCCTCGGCATCAGCGCCGGCGCGCTGCCCGCCAACCCCAACCGGGCGCTGATCCGGCTCGGCAGCCTGGCGCTGTACTCGGTCGCGGCGGGCATCGGCGGCGCGGTCATCGTCGGGCCGGTGCTGAACGCGCTGCCCGGCTCGCTCTGGGGGCTGGCCGCCCTGGGCGCCCTGGTGGTCTTCGCGGTCGGCGCGGTCACCATGGCGCTGGAGTGCCTGTTCGACATCATCGGCATCGGGATCGCGGTGCTGGTCTTCGTGGTGCTCGGCAACCCCAGCGCGGGCGGGGTCTTCCCGCCGCCGATGATGCCGCCGTTCTGGCGGGCCATCGGCGCCTGGATCCCCAACGGCGCGGGCACCGACGCGGCCCGCTCGATCGCCTACTTCGGCGCCGCCAACCTCGCCGTGCCGCTGTTGGTGCTCGCCGTCTGGGCGGCGATCGGGGTCGCGGTGACCTTCATCGCCGTGCTCCGCAAGCCGCGCTACGGCCGGGAGCTGGTCCACCCGTAGGGCCCGCCCGGGCCTCGGGGCACGCAGGGTTCAGGCGCGCAGGCCTCAGGGCGCTCGGGGTTCAGGGCGCAGGGCCTCAGCCCTCCTCCAGGCGGCCCGGGTCGGCGACGATCGCCCGCACCACCCCGACCGCCGCCCCCAGCAGCGGTCCGCGGCGGCCCAGCCGGGAGACCGTCAGCCGGTCCTCCGACCAGGGCCGGACGGTCACCCGGGCCGCCAGCTCGGCCCGCATCGCGGGCAGCAGCCAGGGCGCCAGCTGGGCGTAGCCGCCCCCCAGCACCACCTCGGCCGGGTCGAGCAGATTGACCGCCCCGGCCGAGGCGGTGCCCAGCGCGGAGCCGGCCCCGGCCAGCGCCTCCCGCACCTCCTCGTCCCCGGCCGCGGCCCGCTCGGCGAGCAGCGCCACCCAGTCGCCCCGCACGCCGTCGAGGCCGGCCGCCCGCATCACCGCCGTCTCCCCCGCGTACTGCTCCAGGCAGCCGTACGCCCCGCAGGCGCAGAGCGGCCCGTCCGGGCGGATCGGCACGTGCCCCAGCTCGCCCGCGTAGCCGCGCGCCCCGCGCAGCAGCCGGCCGCCGACCACGATCGCCGAGCCGACGCCGGCCTCGGCGGAGACGTGCAGGAAGTCGTCCGGCGCGCCGCCCAGCCAGAGCTCGGCGAGCCCGCCCAGATTGGCCTCGTTGTCGGCGTCCATCGGCAGCTCGGCCAACTGCTCCGCGCCGGCCGCCCGCAGCGCGAGCCGCAGCTCGGCGGCGACCGGCACGTCCAGCCAGCCCAGGTTGGCGGCCCGCTGGAGCACCCCGCCACCCGTCCCGACCAGCCCGGGCACGGCCAGCGTCAGCCCGGCCGGGCGCAGGCCGGCGTCGACGGCGGCCCGGCGCAGCAGCTCGGCCAGGTCGGCCATCACGGCGGCCGGCCGCCGGTCCCGGTTGCGGATCTCCTGCCGGCGCCAGGCCCGGACCTCGCCGCGCAGGTCGACCACGCAGGCGCCCAGGTGCTCGACCCCGATCTCGGCGCCGAGGCCGCCCGGCCCCTGTGGGTTGAGGCCCAGCGCGGTCCCGGGCCGGCCGACCTTGCCGCTCGGGGCGGCCGGACCCTCCTCGACCACCAGGCCGGCGCCGATCAGCTGCTCGGCGAGCGAGGAGACGGCCGCCCTGGTGAGTCCGGTGTCCGCGGCCACCTCGGCCCGGGAGCGCGGGGAGCGCGCGATCACCCCGAGGACCAGGGCCAGGTTGGACCGGCGCATGCCCCGCTGGCTGGCGGGCCCGGCCGGAGCCCGCTCCGTCTCGCGCATCGCCTTCACCCCGCTCCCGCACGTCCCGATGGGCCCGGCTGCTTGCAGCGTAACCGCGTTTCGCCGCCCGCTCCCGGCGGGCGCGGACCGGCCGACCGGTCGGGAGCGGACAAGCCCTAGCGGGCCCGCGCGGGCTGCTCCACCCGGGTGGCGAGCGGGTCGGCGCGGGGGCGGAAGACCCAGCGCTGCATCGCCCAGTAGCGGAACAGCATCGCGATGAAGGTGCCGACGACCATCCCGCTGAGGAAGTCGGCGACCTCCTGGGTGAACGCGCCCACCTGGGGCTCACGCAGGTCCAGGACGTAGCGCGAGAGGATCAGCGGGATGTCGTTGACCCCGATCGCCACCACGCTGACCAGCAGGAACAGCAGCACCTCGCGCTGGCGCCCGTTCGCCCGGAAGGACCACTGGCGGTTCAGCACGTAGGAGACGGCGGTGGCGACCACGGTCGCGATGGTGAGCGCCACCACCGGCTTGTGCTGCAGCACGGTGAACTTCAGCGAGAAGTTGATCACCGTGGTCAGCGCGAAGCAGGTGCCCCCGACCAGCAGGAACTTCACCAGCCTGCGGTGCTTGACCAGGAACGGGCGCAGCCCGGCCGGCACCCTGGCCAGAGCTCGCTGAGTGGGGGACGGCATCCTCGCAGTCTCGCACGAGGTCCACCGCCCCTCCCGTCCGGCGCGGGCCGCCCCGCTCCCGCCCGGCCGGTCGCGTCCGATCGCGTCCGCTCTCGATCGGCGCGGCCGGCCGGACCCGGCCTACTGCGCGGCGATCCGCAGCACCCCGGTGGTGGTGCCCTGGTAGACCACGCCGCCGGGGGCGATCGAGCCGACCATCTGGAGCGTGTCGAAGACGAAGCCGGCGCCGGTGTACTTGGTGCGCACGACCGCCCCGCTGCCCGGGTCGACCTCCGCGTAGTAATAGGGGTCGAGCACCGAGGTGGCCTGGGTGCCGGGGATGACGGGGTTGCGCAGCACGGTGTGGATCAGCCCGTCGGCGGTGGAGAGCCGGGGGACGGCCGCCGAGCGCACCCGGTTGTCCCAGGCCAGGTCGCAGCCGGAGCCGTCGGCGCGCACGTCGACCCGGCTGAGCCCGCCCTGGAAGGCGCCGGAGGAGGGCACGCTGGGGCCCGCGTCCTCGGGCAGCTTCGGGTACGGGTAGCCGTAGGTGGAGGCGACCAGGACGGTGTTGCCGACGGCCACCGGGGAGTTCTCGCTGCCGCTGCCGCCGGCCCGGAGCACCGGCACCGAGCAGACCGGCGAACCGTCGGAGGTCCGGTAGACCAGCAGGTTCACGGTCGGGGCGGCGTTGTCGACGATGGTGAGGTAGTCGGTGCCGGTGCGCGGGCCGAAGAAGGTCGGGGTGGAGCCGGTGCCCCAGCTGAGCTGGCCGGGCTTGCGGCCGGGCCCGCGGTCGTAGGCCTGGCGCCAGGCGACCTGCGGGGTGCCGTCGGCGGCTGCGGTGAGCAGGTAGGTGGCGTGGGTGGTGGCGACGGCGGTACCGGCCGGGGCGGTGGAGATCGAGTTGGCGACCTTCTCCCCGGCGGGCAGGGTGAGCGAGCGGACGGCGCCGGTGCGGTCGTCGGCGGTGCCGACCACCCCGCCGCCGGTGGCGAACCAGACCCGGCCCTGCCAGTCGGGCGACACCCCGGTGACGGCGTCGCCGGCGGGCACCGCGCCGGCCAGCGACAGCCGGCTGTCGACGGTCAGCGTCCAGGCGCCGGAGGCGGTGCGGTGGTGGCCGATCCGCAGCAGGTTCCGGTCCCCGTCGACGGCCACCAGGCGGTTCTCGTTGTCCAGGTAGGCGTAGACGCCGCCGAGCAGCGAGCCCTTGGCGATCGGCAGCTCGGTGATCGAGCCGCCGTCGGCGGGGTCGAGCAGGTGGACGGTCGGGGTGAGCCCGAAGATCGTGGTGCAGAGCGCGACGGGGAGGCCGTCGGAGCCGACCAGCACCGTCGGGCAGGCGGACTGCAGGGCCACCCGGTCGGAGTCGAGCGGTCCGGCCTTCGGTCCGGGCAGCGGGGTGGCGTCCGAGGAGCCGGTGTCGCCGTGCATGGTGGCGGTGCCGTCGGGGCCCGCGTACGGGTTGTGCGGCGGCAGCGGGCCGAAGGCCGGTTCGGCGTGGGCCGGGGCGGCTGCCGCCAGCAGGAGGGCGGCGGCCGCGAGCACGGCGGCGCGCATGGGCAGCGCGAAGCGCATGGAGATGTCCCATCGGGTGAGTGGAAACGGCGGACCGCGCACGGCGGTGCGTTCCACCCGGCTCGAACGTCCTGGCGGCTTACCGGGCGGACCATCGCACTGGTCAGACGGCGCGGCGACAGATCGCGGAGCATGCGTACGCCAGGTCGACGTCGAGTCGACGGCTCAGGTACGCATGGCGATTCACCCCGCCAGCGTGGCGCACTGACGGGGTGTCTCACAAGACCGTCTCAGGGAGCGGGCGGCGGCCCGGCGGGGCATCTCCCCCCGCCGGGCCGCCCGGTGAGCCACCGTCAGACGGAGACCAGCACCTCGGCCGGCTCCAGGGCCAGCTTCAGCACCTCCCGGACGTCCGCGACCGGGTGGACGGTGAGCCGCTCCAGCACCTCGGCCGGGACGTCGTCCAGGTCGGCCTCGTTGCGCTTGGGGATGATCACCGTGCCGACCCCGGCCCGGTCGGCGGCGAGCAGCTTCTGCTTCACCCCGCCGATCGGCAGCACCCGCCCGGTCAGCGAGACCTCGCCCGTCATCGCCACGTCGGTGCGCACCCGGCGGCCGGAGAGCAGCGAGGCCAGCGCGGTCGTCATGGTGATGCCGGCGCTCGGCCCGTCCTTGGGGACGGCCCCGGCGGGGACGTGCAGGTGCACGCCCCGGTCCCGCAGCGAGGTGACCGGCAGCTCCAGCTCGGCGCCGCGCGAGCGCAGGAAGGAGAGCGCGATGTGCGCGGACTCCTTCATGACGTCCCCCAGCTGTCCGGTCAGGGTGAGCCCGGTGCCGCCGGTCTCGGCGTCGGCGAGCGAGGCCTCGATGTAGAGGACGTCGCCGCCGGCGCCGGTCACCGCGAGGCCGGTGGCCACCCCGGGGACGGCGGTGCGCCGCTCGGCCGGCTCCTGGGCGGCCTCCGGGACGTGGTGCGGCCGGCCGATCAGGGCCCGCAGCTCGTCGGCGCCGATCGCGGCGGGCAGCTTCCGCTCACCCAGCTCGCTCTGCGCGGCGACCTTGCGCAGCACCCGGGCGATCGAGCGTTCGAGGTTCCGGACGCCCGCCTCGCGGGTGTACTCGCCGGCCAGCCGGCGCAGCGCCGCCTCGTCGACCGCGACCTCCTCGCCGCGCAGGCCCGCCCGCTCCAGCTGGCGCGGGAGCAGGTGGTCCCGGGCGATGACGACCTTCTCGTCCTCGGTGTAGCCGTCCAGCCGGACCAGCTCCATCCGGTCGAGCAGCGGCTCGGGGATGGCCTCCAGCACATTGGCGGTGGCGAGGAAGACCACGTCGGAGAGGTCCAGCTCGACCTCCAGGTAGTGGTCGCGGAAGGTGTGGTTCTGCGCCGGGTCCAGCACCTCCAGCAGCGCGGCCGCCGGATCGCCCCGGTAGTCGGAGCCGACCTTGTCGATCTCGTCCAGCAGCACGACCGGGTTCATCGAGCCGGCCTCCTTGATGGCCCGCACCAGGCGGCCGGGCAGCGCTCCGACGTAGGTGCGCCGGTGGCCGCGGATCTCCGCCTCGTCCCGGACGCCGCCGAGCGCGACCCGGACGAACTTGCGGCCCATGGCGCGGGCCACCGACTCGCCGAGCGAGGTCTTGCCGACGCCGGGCGGGCCGACCAGCGCCAGCACCGCGCCGCCCGCCCGCCGCCCGCCGCCCTTGCGGGCGAGCGCCTCGCGCCGCCCCTCCCCGTCGCCGCCCACCGGGTCGAACCCCTGGTCGGCCCGGCGCTTGCGCACCGCGAGGTACTCGACGATGCGGTCCTTGACGTCGGCGAGACCGGCGTGGTCCGCGTCCAGCACCGCGCGGGCGCCGACGATGTCGTAGGCGTCCTCGGTGCGCTCGCTCCACGGGAGCTCCAGGACGGTGTCCAGCCAGGTGCGGATCCAGGAGCCCTCGGGCGACTGGTCGGAGGAGCGCTCCAGCTTGTCGACCTCCTTGAGGGCGGCCTCGCGGACCTTCTCGGGCAGGTCCGCGGCCTCGACCCGGGCGCGGTAGTCGCCCTCCTCGTCGGCCGGGTCGCCGTTCAGCTCGGCCAGCTCCTTGCGGACGGCCTCCAGCTGGCGGCGGAGCAGGAACTCCTTCTGCTGCTTGGCGACGCCCTCCTCGACGTCCTTGCGGATGGTGTCGTTGACCTCCTCCTCGGCGAGGTGGTCGCGCAGCAGCGTCAGCGCGTACTCCAGACGGGCCGTCTGGTCCGCCTCCAGCAGCACCTTGAGCTTCTGCTCGGCGGTGGCGAAGGGTGCGTAGCCGATGTTGTCGGCCAGCTCGCCGACGCCCTCGATCTGGGCCACCCGGTCGACGATCTGCCAGGCGCCGCGCTTGCGCAGCCACTGGGTGGAGAGCGCCTTGTACTCCCTGACCAGCTCGGCGGCGCGGCCCGTCACCGGAGTGTCGAGCGAGGACTCCCGGAACGGCGTGGTCTCCACCCAGAGCGCGGCGCCGGGCCCGGTGGTGCCGACGCCGATCCGGGCCCGGCGCACGGCCCGGACCAGTGCGGCCGGCTCCCCGTCGGCCAGCCGGCCGACCTGTTCGACGGTGGCGAGGGTGCCGACCGCCGCGTACGAGCCGTCCACCCGTGGCACCAGCAGCACCTGGGGCTTCGCGGTACCGGTGGCCGCGGCCCGCGCGGCCTCGACGGCGGCGCGTACCTCGGTGTCCTTGAGGTCCAGCGGGACGACCATGCCCGGGAGCACGACCTCGTCGTCGAGCGGCAGCACGGGCAGGGTGAGCGGTGTGGACGTCGATGCCATGATCTCTCCCCAGTCAGCGAAGTTGAGCTGACCTGACTAAGGTTTGGCGGGCGCCGGATGTTCCCGGGGATCAGTTCGCCGTGAGCGAACAGGGCGGGAGCTGCCGGGGCCCGTCAAAACGCACCCGGACGACCGCGCGGCGGGAAGGGCGGGACCGGCGCTACGCGCGGTCGAGGACGGCGGCGCCGGAGCCCGGCGCCCGGGCGGCCGCCGTCTGGGCGCCGGCCGCCGCCCCGGAGCGCCGCAGCGGCAGCCGCCGGCCCGGGCCGCGGCGCAGCCAGCGCCAGAGCGCCACCCCGGCCAGCAGCGCCACCGGGTGGCCGACCCCGGTGACGAGGTCCCGGTCGGTGAGGATCTGGTCGGCGATCAGCGCCCCGGCCCCGGCGAGCGCCAGCAGCCGACCGCGCGGCGGGAGCAGCCCGGCCAGCGCGCCGAGGCTCGCCAGCACGCCGTAGCTGACGCCGATGTCCAGGTGGTCCAGCGCCGCGGACTCCATCCGCCCGGTCGCCACCGCGGCCAGCACCACCGCCTGGGACAGCACGGTGGCCGTGACGTGCCCGATCGCGAACACCGCGGCCGCCCGGGCCGCCCCGACCCGGCGCTCCAGCGGCGCGACGGTGAAGGCGAAGGCCCACAGGTACGGCATCCAGACCGGACCGGCGACCCAGAAGCCGCTGAACAGCAGCGCGCGCACGGGGTGGTAGAGCAGGTTGTGCCCGTCCGAGCTGGACGCCTCCTGGAGGCGCAGCACCAGGTCCGGGTCGGCGAGCTTGGCGAAGGTGGTGGTGGCTCCGACCACCGCGAGGTAGCCGAGCGCGAAGGGGTTGCGCCGGGGCGTCGGCACCCGGGCCAGCACCCAGTCGGCGACGCCGGCCCGCAGACCGTGGCGCAGCATGCCGTACGGCGGCCCCGCGGAGGGCCCGTCCGGCCGCCCGGGACACGACCCGGCCCGCACCGCACCCTTGCGCAGCTCCGCCATGCCGTCTCCGCTCCAGACCCCGCAGCCACCGGACCCCGTCCGATGCCCAACGTACCGGCGCGCGCCGAAAATCCCACCCCCGCGACTTGTCGTGGCCACGGTACGTCGCGGTCCTGGGAGCCAGCTGGGAATACCCCGTGAAAACGGTGTCCGACCCGGGCTCGCCATTGGTACGGACCTGCACTCCGTTTACGCACGAGTAGCGGCCCTGACCGGCGGCTCGGCGTCAAATCAACTGCATACGTACCGTTACGGAGTGAAAAATCGCCGGGTAAGGTATCGCCCCGTGCCCACTTGCGAGTGGGTCCGAGGGCGGCCGGACAGCCGCTCCACGGGCCGGAAATGTCCGGTCCACCTGCCGGGAAGCACCCGTTGTCCGTACGCTGCGAAGTGTGCGGGAGGGGTGGGCGGTCCACACCCGTCCCCCTGATCCGCACACGCGACGAACGGGACGGCGGACCCGGCACAGTCCACGACGGAACAAGACTACGAGCGGAGCCCCGCCATCCCCACAGGTGGCCGGCCCGCAGCCCTGGGGGCGGTGGCGTGACCGTGACAGATATTCAGCAGGACAACAACAACAGCGGCGGCACGGTGAGCAGCCAGCGCAGAGTGCTGGTGGTGGAGGACGAGCCGACGATCGCGGAGTCGATCGCGGCCCGACTGGGCGCGGAGGGCTTCAAGGTCGCCGTGGCCCACGACGGCCCGGGCGCCGTCGACGGCTTCCACACCTGGCAGCCTGACCTGGTGGTCCTCGACATCATGCTGCCCGGCTTCGACGGCCTAGAGGTGTGCCGCCGGATCCAGGCCCAGCGACCGGTGCCGGTACTGATGCTGACCGCGCGCGACGACGAGACGGACCTGCTGGTCGGCCTCGGCGTCGGAGCCGACGACTACATGACCAAGCCCTTCTCCATGCGCGAGCTGGCGGCCCGGGTCAACGTCCTGCTGCGCCGCGTCGAGCGCGCCCAGCAGGCGGCCAGGACGCCGGCACTCGGCAGCCTGCGCTTCGGCGAACTGGAGATCGACCACGTGCAGCGCCGGGTCCGGCTGGCCTCGGGCGACGTCCACCTGACGCCGACCGAGTTCGACCTGCTCGCCTGCCTGGCCGCCCAGCCGCGCGCGGTACTCACCCGCGAACAGCTGCTGGCCGAGGTCTGGGACTGGACGGACGCGTCCGGCACCCGCACCGTCGACAGCCACGTCAAGGCGCTGCGCCGGAAGATCGGCGCCAGCTGGATCCGCACCGTGCACGGCGTCGGCTACGCGCTGGAGGCCCCGCTCTCCTAGCGGCGCCTCGGGCACCGGGCCTCCGGGGGGCCCGTGTCCCGAACCACCGCTCGGACCACCGCGGGGGACCACAAGGGACCCATGACCTTTCCACAGCAACGCAACGGGGACGCCGCCGGAACGCGGCCGCCCACACTGGCCGCCCGCGCCGCCCGCCGGGTCTGGGCCGACATCCGGCCGCTCGACCCGGTCCGGTCCATCAAGGGCAAACTCGCCCTCCTGGTGATCGTCTCGGTCTTCCTGGCCACCGGCATGGTGGTCGTCGCGATCCGCTCGGAGACCCAGATCCGGATCATCATGGTCTTCTCCATGATCGCCTCACTGCTCTTCATGCAGTTCCTCGCGCACGGGCTGACCGCCCCGCTGCGCGACATGACCGCCGCCGCCCGCGCGATGGCCTCCGGCGACTACAGCCGCCGGGTCGAGGTGAGCTCGCGCGACGAGATCGGCGAACTGGCGACCACCTTCAACCAGATGGCGGCCGACCTCGAAGCCGCCGACCGCCACCGCCGCGAGCTGGTCGCCAACGTCTCGCACGAGCTGCGCACGCCCATCGCCGCGCTGCGCGCCGTGCTGGAGAACGTCGTCGACGGCGTGGTCCAGCCGAACCCGGCGACCCTGGGTGCCGCCCTGGAGCAGACCGAGCGGCTCGGCCGGCTGGTCACCCACCTGCTCGACCTGTCCAAGATCCACGACGGCGTGGTCGCCCTGGACACCCGCGCCTTCGAGGTGCGCGAGTTCCTGGACGGCGTGCTGCGCGGGGTCACCGTGGACGGCGCGACGGCCGGTGGGGCGTTCTCCCGGCGCGGCGACGTCCGGCTGGCACTGGAGGTCAGCCCGACCGGCCTGACCGCCGTGGCGGACCCGGAGCGGCTGCACCAGGTGGTCGCCAACCTGGTCGACAACGCCTGCAAGCACTCCCCTCCCGGCGGCACCGTGACGGTCCGCGCGCGGCCCGGCGACGGGCCCGGCGACCTGCTGCTGGAGGTCGAGGACGAGGGTCCGGGCATCCCGCCGGCGGACCGCGGCCGGGTCTTCGAGCGGTTCAGCCGCAGCGGCACCGCCACCGCCCAGGGGCCCGGCTCCGACGGCGGCACCGGGCTGGGGCTGGCCATCGCCCGCTGGGCGGTGGACCTGCACGGCGGACGGATCGAGGTGGCCGAGGCCCCGCGCGGCTGCCGGATCGAGGTGCGGCTGCCCGGCCCGCGGTGAGCCGCCGCCGGGCGGGCGCCCGGACCGGGTCGATCGGCGTTCGCCCCCATGTCACAGAAGCGACACAGTGGTATACGGATCTTGGATGATCGCTATGTCCGGATTCGTACCGATATGGGGGCCGATCAGGGGCGATCGATTCCCCTCCCATGCGGCTTTCTAACGCACATTTTCAGCCAAACTGCAGGTCAGGACTGTGATCTGGGCGACGCCTGAGCTCTGGGGACTGCGCGATCACTGGTCAGGGGCGTAGCCTTAATCCCCGCTGTCCAAACATCCCAAAAGGAAGCGGAAGAGGGCGGTTGCCGCCGTGTCGCCACAGTCCCAAGAAACCCCCAACAGCTCGGCAAGCTCCACTGGCTTCGGCCCCAATGAGTGGCTCGTCGACGAGATCTACCAGCAGTACCTCCAGGACCCGAACTCGGTCGACCGAGCCTGGTGGGACTTTTTCGCCGACTACAAGCCCGGTACCGAGGTGACCCCAGTGACCCAGGCCGCGACCCAGGTCGGCCCCACGCCGACCCCCGTTGCCGCCCCCGCGCCCGCCGCTGCTGCTCCGGCCGCGCCCGCCCCCGCCGCACCGGCCGCGCCCGCGCCGGCCCCTGCGGCCCCGGCGCCCGCGCCCCTCGCCGCAGCCCCTGCCGCGCCCCCGGCCCCGAAGGCCGCCGCCGCAGCGCCGGCCGCGCCCGCCGAGACCGGCCCCGAGCTGGTCCAGCTCCGCGGCCCGTCGAAGGCGGTGGCGACCAACATGGACGCCTCGCTGGAGGTGCCGACGGCGACCTCCGTGCGCGCCGTGCCGGCCAAGCTGTTGATCGACAACCGCATCGTCATCAACAACCACCTGCAGCGCGCCCGCGGCGGCAAGGTCTCCTTCACCCACCTGATCGGCTACGCCCTGGTCCAGGCCATCAAGGCCTCGCCGGGCATGAACCACAGCTACCAGGTGAAGGACGGCAAGTCGTACCTGGTCAAGCCCGAGCACGTGAACCTGGGCCTGGCCATCGACCTGGTGAAGCCCAACGGCGACCGCCAGCTCGTGGTCGCGGCGATCAAGAAGGCCGAGACCCTCGACTTCTTCGGCTTCTGGCAGGCCTACGAGGACATCGTCCGCCGGGCCCGCGCCAACAAGCTGACCATGGACGACTTCACCGGCGTCACGGTCTCGCTGACCAACCCCGGCGGCATCGGCACCGTGCACTCCGTGCCGCGCCTGATGCAGAACCAGGGCACCATCGTCGGCGTCGGCGCCATGGAGTACCCGGCCGAGTTCCAGGGCTCCGCCCCGGAGACGCTGTCCCGGCTCGGTGTCTCCAAGATCATGACGCTGACCTCGACCTACGACCACCGCGTCATCCAGGGCGCGGCGTCCGGCGAGTTCCTGCGCGAGATCCACCGGCTGCTGCTCGGCGAGAACGGCTTCTACGACGAGATCTTCGAGTCGCTGCGGATCCCGTACGAGCCGGTCCGCTGGGCCACCGACGTCGCCACCACGCACGACGACGAGGTCAACAAGACCGCCCGCGTCATCGAGCTGATCCACTCCTACCGGGTCCGCGGCCACCTCATGGCCGACACCGACCCGCTGGAGTACAAGCAGCGCAAGCACCCCGACCTGGACGTCACCACCCACGGCCTCACCCTGTGGGACCTGGAGCGCGAGTTCGCGGTCGGCGGCTTCGGCGGCCAGCGGATGATGAAGCTGCGCGACATCCTCGGCCTGCTGCGCAACACGTACTGCCGCACGGTCGGCATCGAGTACATGCACATCCAGGACCCGAAGCAGCGCAAGTGGCTGCAGGAGCGCCTGGAGAAGCCGTACACCAAGCCCGAGCGCGAGGAGCAGCTGCGCATCCTGCGCCGGCTGAACTCGGCGGAGGCCTTCGAGACCTTCCTGCAGACCAAGTACGTCGGGCAGAAGCGCTTCTCGCTGGAGGGCGGCGAGTCCCTCATCCCGCTGCTGGACGCGACCATCGACTCGGCGGCCGAGCACCGCCTGGACGAGGCCGTCATCGGCATGGCCCACCGCGGCCGCCTCAACGTGCTGGCCAACATCGTCGGCAAGCCGTACGGCAAGATCTTCGGCGAGTTCGAGGGCAACCTCGACCCGAAGTCGATGCACGGCTCCGGCGACGTGAAGTACCACCTCGGCTCCGAGGGCACCTTCACCGGCCTGGACGGCGAGACCATCAAGGTCTCGCTCGCCGCGAACCCCTCCCACCTGGAGGCCGTGGACCCGGTCGTCGAGGGCATCGCCCGCGCCAAGCAGGACATCCTGGACCAGGGCGGCACCACCTTCCCGGTGCTGCCGATCCAGATCCACGGCGACGCGGCCTTCGCCGGCCAGGGCGTCGTCGCGGAGACCCTGAACATGTCGCAGCTGCGGGGCTACCGCACCGGCGGCACCGTGCACGTCGTGGTGAACAACCAGGTCGGCTTCACCGCCGCGCCCGCGAGCAGCCGCTCGTCGATGTACTGCACCGACGTGGCCCGGATGATCGAGGCCCCGATCTTCCACGTGAACGGCGACGACCCGGAGGCCGTGGTCCGCGTCGCGCGGCTCGCCTTCGAGTTCCGCCAGGCGTTCCACAAGGACGTCGTGATCGACCTCATCTGCTACCGCCGCCGCGGTCACAACGAGGCCGACAACCCGTCGTTCACCCAGCCGCTGATGTACGACCTGATCGACAAGAAGCGCTCGGTGCGCAAGCTGTACACCGAGGGCCTGATCGGTCGCGGCGACATCACCATGGAAGAGGCGGAGCAGGCGCTCCAGGACTTCCAGGGCCAGCTGGAGAAGGTCTTCGCCGAGGTCCGCGACGCCGCCCAGACGCCGGCCCCGGCCGCCAACGGCAAGCCGCAGGCCGACTTCCCGGTCAACATCCAGACCGGCATCTCCCAGGAGATGGTCAAGCGGATCGCCGCCTCCCAGGTCAACCTGCCGGACTGGCTGACCGTCCACCCGCGCCTGCTGCCGCAGCTGCAGCGCCGCGCCGGCTCGGTCGAGGACAACACCATCGACTGGGCCATGGGCGAGACGCTCGCCATCGGCTCGCTGCTGATGGAGGGCCACCCCGTCCGACTGGCCGGCCAGGACAGCCGCCGCGGCACCTTCGGCCAGCGCCACGCGGTGCTGATCGACCGGGTCTCCGGCGAGGACTACACCCCGCTGCTGTACCTGACCGAGGACCAGGCCCGCTACACCGTGTACGACAGCCTGCTGTCCGAGTACGCGGCGATGGGCTTCGAGTACGGCTACTCGCTGACCCGCCCGAACGCGCTGGTCATGTGGGAGGCGCAGTTCGGCGACTTCGTCAACGGCGCGCAGACCATGGTGGACGAGTACATCGCCTCCGCCGAGCAGAAGTGGGGCCAGCACTCCGGCGTCACCCTGCTGCTGCCGCACGGCTACGAGGGCCAGGGCCCGGACCACTCGTCCGCCCGCCCGGAGCGCTTCCTGCAGCTGTGCGCGCAGAACAACATGACGGTCGCCATGCCGACCCTGCCGTCGAACTACTTCCACCTGCTGCGCTGGCAGGCGCACAACCCGCACCACAAGCCGCTGGTCGTCTTCACCCCGAAGTCGATGCTGCGTCTGAAGGCCGCGGCGAGTGCCACCGAGGAGTTCACCTCCGGCTCGTTCCGCCCGGTCATCGGTGACAGCACCGTCGACCCGGCGAACGTCCGCAAGGTGGTCATCACGGCGGGCAAGTTCTACTACGACGTCGAGGCGGCCCGTACCGAGCGCGGGGTCACCGACACCGCGATCGTCCGGGTCGAGCGGCTCTACCCGCTGCCGGTGGCCGAGCTCCAGGAGGAGCTGGCCAAGTACGGCGACAACGTCCAGTTCGTCTGGGCGCAGGAGGAGCCGGCCAACCAGGGTGCCTGGCCGTTCATCGCCATGAACCTGGTCGACCACCTCCAGGTCGTCATCGGCCGCAGCGCCAACGGCTCGCGCCTGCGCCGCGTCGCCCGCAACGCCTCCTCGGCCCCCGCGGTCGGCTCGGCCAAGCGCCACGCCGCCGAGCAGCAGGGTCTGCTGGAGGAGATCTTCTCGCTCTGACCCGCTCAGGCCGAACGGCCCCGGCCCCCCGTGCACACCGCGCGGGGGGCCGGGGCCGTTCCGTCACCCGCGGCGGTGGCGCCAAGTCCGCGGTGGCGCCATGTCCGCGGTGGCGCCATGTCAAGGTCCCAGCTCTGCAACCAAACGGCCACCGGACTGCGTGCCGAGCTGACGGCTCGATAGGTTGTCCCTCGTCGGATCGCCGTCCGCGCCCGTCCAAGCGCCCCGGCGCCGGCCGAACGACCTCACCGCTCTCCCAGGGGGATCACCGCATGACCGCCGACACGCCTCCCGGCTCCGCCGCCTCACCTCTCCCGCCGATCTTCCAGCCCCTGCTCCCCGAGGACCCGAGGGAGGTCGGCGGCTACCGGCTGTTCGCCCGCCTGGGCGCCGGCGGCATGGGCCGCGTCTACCTGTCCTACACCCCGGGCGGCCGCCCGGTGGCGCTCAAGGTGGTCCGTCCGGAGTTCGCCGAGGACGGCGAGTTCCGCCGCCGGTTCGCCCAGGAGGTCACCAACGCCCAGCGCATCCACGGGCTCTACACCGCCCAGGTGATCGACTCCGGCCTGGACGCGGACGCCCCCTGGCTGGTCACCGCGTACGTGCCGGGCCCGTCCCTGCAGCAGGTGGTGCGGGAGAACGGCGCCCTGCCGGTCCGTACCGTCCTGCTGCTGCTGGGCGGCGTCGCCGAGGCGCTGCAGGCGATCCACAGCGTCGAGGTGGTCCACCGCGACCTCAAGCCGGCCAACGTGCTGGTGGCCGGCGACGGCCCGCGCGTCATCGACTTCGGCATCGCCCGGGCCGCCGACGCCACCGCGCTGACCGGTACCGGCTACCGGATCGGCTCGCCCGCGTTCATGTCGCCCGAGCAGGCCCAGGGCCACCGGGTCACCCCGGCCACCGACGTCTTCGCGCTCGGCGCGCTGGCCGCGTACGTGGCGAGCGGCACCGCGCCGTTCGGCGACGGCCCGGACACCGCCGTGCTCTACCGGGTGGTGCACGAGCAGCCCGACCTGAGCGCCGTCCCCGGCGACCTGCGCGAGCTGGTCCTGCGCTGCCTGGCGAAGTCCCCGGAGGACCGGCCCACGCCCGCCGAGATCATCGAGATCGCCCGCAACCACCCGTCGGTCGGCGGGCAGCTGCGGTTCGCCGACGACTGGCTGCCCCGGCAGGTCAACACCGAGATCACCCGCCGCTCGGACCTCCCCAGGACCCCGCCGACCCCGCTGCCGGCCGCCCCGACCAGCGCGCCGACGGTGCCGCAGGCCCCCGCCGGGCCGCCCACCGCTCCCCCGCAGCCGCTCGGCCAGCCGACCCACCCGGCCACCGCCGTCTCGTACAGCGCTCCGCAGCAGCCGCCGGCGACCCCGCCGCCCGGCTTCACCCCGCCGCCGCTCGGCGCCTACGGCCCGCCGCAGCCCGGCACCGAGGCCCCGACCGGCCCGGTGCTGTCCTCCCCGCCGACCATGCAGCTGCGCCAGGAGCCGCCCTCCTTCGACACCCCGCCACCGGGCCCGGTGGTCGCCGACCTCCCGGCCCCCGCGCCGGAGCCCCGGCGCAAGGGTGTCTCCTGGAAGGTGCTGCTGACCGTCGCCCTGGTGATGGCCGTCGGCGGCACCGCGGGCGGTGTCGTCCTGATGAGCAAGATGACCAAGAACAACGACAAGAGCTCCTCGTCCGCCGACGCCGCGCCGCCGAGCAGCGCCGCCACCACGCCCGCCCCGGCGCCGGCCAAGACCGCTCCGCCGGCCTCCGCGGCCTCGCCCAGCGCGTCCCCGAGCACCACCGGCGACCCGTTCACGGCCGAGCCCTCGCCGTCCAGGTCCGCGAGCAACGGCGTCACGGCGCCGGCCCGGCCGACCGGCTACTCCCCGCTGCTGGACAAGAAGTCGCTGTCCATCCCGGGCGCCGACTACTCCTCGGAGGCCTACCGGATCGACCTGGTGGCCGGCACGGTCGTGCCGCGCGGCAACGACCTCAAGTGGGGGCTGGGGGTGACGGCCTCCGGCAGCAGCAACAAGGCCAACGCCTTCACCAGCTTCGGCGACGAGAAGTCGGACTTCGCGGTGATCACCGATGCCACCGTGACCCCCGAGCAGTGCGCCGTCGCGATCGACTCCCGCCCCGACACCGACCTGTCGTTCAACCGGGTCGCGCCGGGCCGGCTGCTCTGCATCCGCGACCGGGTCACCCACAACATCGCCGTCGGCGCGGTGGAGGTCGCCGACTCCACCACCGGCACCGCCAAGATCACCATCAGCACCTGGCGGGCCAGCTAGGCCCTGGCCGGGACGGTCCCGGACGGGACTATCCTGACCAGGTCGAATCCCCACCGGACCCGGAGTGAACCGTGTACTTCACCGACCGCGGCATCGAGGAGCTGGCGAACCGGCGCAGCGACGAGGAGGTCACCTTCGAGTGGCTGGCCGAGCGCCTGCGCGAGTTCGTCGACCTCAACCCCGACTTCGAGATCCCGGTCGAGCGGCTGGCCACCTGGCTGGCCCGGCTCGACGACGAGGACGACGAGTGACGCGGTGACCCCCGCTCGAAGGGCCCGGAAGGCAGCCGCCTTCCGGGCCTTTCGCATGCGCCCCGTACGGGACGCCTCGGGGACGCCTCGGGGGTGCCTCCGGGATGACTCAGGGGCGGGTCCGGGACGGGCTCCGGGCCGGATCCCTTGACTTCGCCGTCACGCGATATATCGTCTTTAAAAGAGAACGCGATACATCGCGAGTCACAACGGGAGGCGGCAGAGATGAGCCAGTGGACGGTCGAGGGACCCGACAGGATCACCATCGACGAGGCGGTCCGCGCGCTGCACGTGCGCATCATCGACGGCACGGTGAACGTGGTCGCGGCCGAGGGCCCGGCCCGCCTGGAGGTCACCGAGCTCCAGGGCGAGCCGCTGCACGTCACCCTGGTGGACGGTGTCCTGACGGTCACCTACAAGGACCTCAGCAGCTGGAACGAGTTCGGCGACGTGCTCAAGTCGGTCGACTCGGTCAAGGGCTTCTTCTCCTCGTTCAAGCGCAAGCGCCGCGCCGCCGTCACGCTGACCGTGCCGGCCGCCGCCGAGGTCAAGGTCGGCACCGTCTCGGCCGACGCCACCGTCTCCGGGGTGTCCGGGCACGTCTCGGTGCAGAGCGCCAACGGCGACGCCACCCTGGTCGGCCTCACCGGCCGGACCGACGCCAACACCATCACCGGCGACGTGGACGCCCAGTCGGTGGCCGGCCAGCTCAAGCTGAACACCGTCTCCGGCCGGCTCACCGTGGTCGCCGCGACCGCCGACAGGGTGCAGGCCAACGCCGTCACCGGCGCCGTCACCCTGGACCTCGACGTGGCCACCCCGACCGACATCAAGGTCACCACGGTCAGCGGCGCGGTCGGCGTCCGGCTCCCCTCGCTGGCCGACACCAAGGTCGAGGCCGGCACCAACAGCGGCGACGTGTCCAGCACCTTCGAGCAGCTCAAGGTGGGCGGCACCTGGGGGGCCAAGCGGCTCTCCGGCCAGCTCGGCGACGGCAAGGGCAGCCTCTCCGTGACCACCGTCTCCGGCGCCGTCACCGTGCTGCACCGCCCCGACCCCGAGGACGACGGCCCGGTGGTCGTCAAGGAGCTCCCGGCCGGCCCCGACCTCACCAAGGAGGCCTGAGATGACCCCCGTCTTCGGCCACGGCCGGCTCCGGCTCTACCTGCTGAAGCTGCTGGACGAGTCCCCGCGGCACGGCTACGAGGTGATCCGCCTGCTGGAGGAGCGCTTCCAGGGGCTGTACGCCCCCTCGGCCGGCACCGTGTACCCGCGGCTCGCCAAGCTGGAGCAGGAGGGCCTGGTCACCCACAGCACCGAGGGCGGCCGCAAGGTCTACCGGCTCACCGACGCCGGGCGCGCGGAGCTGGAGGCCCGCCGCAGCGAGCTGGACGAGCTGGAGCTGGAGATCCGCGACTCGGTGGCCCAGCTCGCCGGGGCGATCCGCGAGGACGTCCGGGACAGCGCCAAGGACCTCCGCGAGGAGCTCTGGGGCGCCGCGCGCGAGGCGCGGAAGGCGGAGCCGGGGGCGGAGGGCGCCGAGGGCGGGGACCCGTGGGCCGGCCCGTGGGGGGACCGGGACGCCTGGCAGCGCGCCAAGGAGGAGTTCGCCCAGTTCAAGGCCCAGGCCAAGGAGCAGGCCAAGCGCGCCAAGGACCAGGAGAAGGCCGCCAAGGCCAAGGCGAAGGCCGCCGAGGAGGAGGCCCGCCGGCTGCGCGAGCAGTCCAGGGCCGCCCGGACGGCGGCGCAGCAGGAGGCGCTGCGGCTCAAGCGCCGGGTCGAGCAGCAGGTGCGCGAGCACGCGGCCAAGGGCGACTGGTCGACCGGACTGGCCGAGGGGCTGTCCGAGCTGACCAGGGGTCTGGCCGGGCTGGCCGACGCGGCCCGCTGGGGGCACTCGGCGGAGGGCGGGGCACCGGCCGCCGAGAAGGTCGACGTCACCCGGATCGACCTGGACAAGGACGAGCCGCCCACCGGCTCCGCCGACCTGCCGCCGTGGGCCCGGACCGACCCGGCCGGCGACCCGGCCCGTGAGCTGGAGCGGCTGCTCGACCGCTTCCGCGACCAGGTCCGGGACGCGGCCCGGGACGGCGGGGTGACGGACGCCCGGCTCGCCGAGGCGCGCGCGGTGCTGGGCGCGGCGGGCGAGCGGCTGCGGCGCCTGCTGGGCTGACGCACGGGAGGACGCACGGGAGGACGCACGGGAGGACGGCCGGGTCGGCGGGATGCCGACCCGGCCGTCCGCCGTCCCGGCAAGGCCTAGCCCAGCGGTAGGGGTCTCAGGGCTTCAGCACGATCTTGCCGAAGACCTCGCCCTTGGCCAGCCGGGCGAAGCCGTCCCGGGCCTCGGCCAGCGGCAGCACCGAGTCGATCACCGGCCGGACACCGGCGGTGGTGCAGAGCGAGAGCAGCCCGGCCAGCTCCTCCTTGGTGCCCATGGTCGAGCCGACCACCTTGAGCTCCAGGAAGAAGATCCGGTTCAGCTCGGCGGCGCGCGGGCTGGGGCCGGAGGTGGCACCGGAGATGACGATGGTGCCGCCGGGCCGCAGCGACTTCACCGAGTGCGACCAGGTGGCGGCGCCGACCGTCTCCATCACCGCGTCCACCCGCTCGGGCAGCCGGGCGCCGCTCTCGAAGGCGGCGTCGGCGCCGAGCTCCACGGCCCGGGCGCGCTTGGCCTCGGACCGGCCGGTGACCCAGACCCGCAGGCCGGCCGCCTTGCCGAGGACGACCAGCGCCGTCGACACACCGCCGCCGGCGCCCTGCACCAGCACGGTGTCACCGGGCCTCACCCCGGCGTTGGTGAACAGCATCCGATAGGCCGTCAGCCAGGCGGTGGGCAGACAGGCCGCCTCCTCGAAGCTGAGCTCCGCGGGCTTGGGCAGCAGGTTCCAGGTGGGGACGGCCAGCTGCTGGGCGAAGGTGCCCTGGTAGCGCTCGGTGAGGATGGAGCGCGGCTCGTCCGGGCCGACGCCGTGGCCGCTCTGGCCGATCACCGAGTGGACGACCACCTCGTTGCCGTGCTCGTCGACACCGGCGGCGTCGCAGCCGAGGATCATCGGCAGCCGCTCGGCGGGCAGGCCGACCCCGCGCAGCGACCAGAGGTCGTGGTGGTTGAGGGTGGCGGCCTTCACCGTGACCACGCTCCACCCGGGACGGGCCTGCGGTTCGGGGAGTTCGCCCAGCTCAAGCCCGCTCAGCGGGTCGTCGGCATCGATTCGTGCGGCGTAGGCAGCAAACATGGTCCGGACGATAGCGGCGACGGCCGGGGCCCGGAACCGCGCGTGGGTGTGACGCGCGTCCCGGCCCCGGCCGGCTGTGCCGCAGGGCGGTCAGCGGCGGGCGACGCCCTCGGCCCGGGCGGCCTCGGCCACGGCCTTGGTGACGGCCGGGGCGACCCGCTCGTCGAACGGCGAGGGGATCACCCGCTGCGGCGTCAGCTCGTCGGCGACCACGTTGGCCAGCGCCTTCGCGGCGGCCAGCTTCATGCCCTCGGTGATCCGGGTGGCCCGGACCTGGAGCGCGCCGGCGAAGATGCCGGGGAAGGCCAGCACGTTGTTGATCTGGTTCGGGAAGTCGCTGCGCCCGGTGGCGACGACCGCCGCGTACTTGTGCGCCACCTCGGGGTGGATCTCCGGGGTGGGGTTGGCCATCGCGAAGACGAACGCGCCCTCGGCCATGGTCGCGACGACCTCCTCCGGCACGGTGCCGCCGGAGACGCCGATGAAGACGTCGGCGCCGGCCATCGCGTCGGCCAGCGAGCCCTTGACGCCGGTGCGGTTGGTCAGCGCGGCGATCTCGGCCTTGACGTCCGTCAGGTCGCCGCGGCCCTCGTACACCACGCCGCGGCGGTCGCAGACGGCCACGTCGCCGATGCCGGCGGCGACCAGCATCTTGGCGATCGCGATCCCGGCCGCGCCGGCGCCGGAGATGACCGCGCGCAGCGAGCCGATCTCCCGGCCGGTGACCTTGGCGGCGTTCCACAGCGCGGCGGTGGTGACGATCGCGGTGCCGTGCTGGTCGTCGTGGAAGATCGGGATGTCCAGGGCGTCCTGGAGCCGGCGCTCGATCTCGAAGCAGCGGGGCGCGGAGATGTCCTCCAGGTTCACGCCGCCGAAGGAGGGGGCCAGCCGGACGACGGTCTCGACGATCTCCTCCACGTCGGTGCAGGCCAGCGCGATCGGGACGGCGTCGACGCCACCGAACTGCTTGAACAGGATGGCCTTGCCCTCCATGACGGGCAGGGAGGCCTCCGGGCCGATGTCGCCGAGGCCCAGCACCGCGGTGCCGTCGGTGACGACGGCCACCGTGTTGGCCTTCCAGGTGTAGTCGTTCACCAGCTCGGGCTGCTCGGCGATGGCCGTGCAGACCCGGGCGACACCGGGGGTGTAGGCGAGGGACAGGTCGTCCGCGTCGCGCACCGGGACGGTCGCCCGGACCTCCATCTTGCCGCCGCGGTGGAGCGCGAAAACGGCGTCGACCGGATCGTCGGTGTCCTGAGTGCTGCTGTGGATGATCTCCGCTGCCACGATGACCTCTTCGTCATTGATCAGCGAGGACGCGTGGCCGACGGGCGGACGACCCCGGCCGGAAACCGGAAACCGGGTCGCCGAAGCGGACCCGGGGACGGGGGTCGGGGCGCTGCCGTCGGGGCGGCGCCCTCGGGTGAGGGTTGTGTTTCTAGTTGTCTGCGCTGTGCTTTCGGGCCGAGCGTAGGTCGAACGACGGCATCGCACCTATGCCTTTTCGTCCTCGTCACGTGCATTTCATCAGCCTTGCGGCCAAATGACGGCGCCGGGCGTCTTCAGGCGCCGGGCTCCGGCGGCGGCAATGGCGAGAAAGTACACGCACCCGCAGGAGTGAACTGCAGACACGGAGGGAATCCGGTGCCTCGGATGCGGAGTCGGCGTCGTGGACTTCCGTTCCTGCGCACCCCGAGCCTGTCGCGACTCGGCGGTCTGGGTTCGAGCGTCGGGGGTCACCCGGTACCGAATTCTGACATACCCGCCGCCCGGCCCGGCAGGGTGGGATGGGAGGATCCCTTTTCCGCCACCTTGCGTACACCCCCGCGCCGCTGTGGCGACACCACACCCCTCCCACAGGAGCCTCCTCATGCACCACCGCCCCCACCTGCGCCGCCCGGCCGCCGCCTGCGCGGCGCTGGCCACCGCCGGAGCCCTGCTGCTGACCGGCTGCGGCGGCGGCCAGGAGACTGCCAAGGACCCGGTCCAGGAGATCCGCGGCAAGGTCCCGAAGGCCCAGCGCTCCGCCGGTGTGCTCAGGATCGGCACGGACCTCAACTACGCCCCGGTGGAGTTCCGGGGGGCGGACGGCAAGCCGGACGGCCTCGACCCGGAGATCGCCACCGCGCTCGGCAAGATCCTCGACCTGCGGATCGAGATCGCCGACACCCCGTTCGACAAGCTGATACCGAACCTGCACGCCAAGCAGTACGACATGGCGATGTCCGCGCTCAGCGACATCCGCCAGCGCCGCGACGGCACCGACGAGGCGGGCAAGCAGGTCAACCCCGGCGTGGACTTCGTGGACTACTTCATCGCGGGCACCTCGATCATCGTCCCGAAGGGCAACCCCAAGGCCATCCACACCCTGGACGACCTCTGCGGCCGGACGGTCGCCCTCCAGCAGGGCACCACCCAGGACGAGATCATCGCCCGCCAGGTGCTGGCCTGCGCCCGGACCGGCAAGCCCCTCACCGTGCACAAGTTCGACAACGACGCCAAGGCGCTCGCCGAGGTCGCGTCCGGCGCCGCGGCGGCCGGCCTCAACGACTTCCCGGTGGCCGCCTACGCGGCGAAGAGCACCGACGGCGGCACCCGCTTCGAGGTGACCGGCGCGCAGTCCAAGTCCAACCCGTACGGGATCGCGCTGCGCAAGGAGGACACCGCGCTGCGGGACGTGATGGTCAAGGCGGTCGACCAGCTGATCCGCAGCGGCGAGTACGACAAGATCCTCGCCAAGTGGAACGTGAGCGCGGGCGCGGCCCAGAACGCGGTGGTCAACGGCGGGATCTGAGCCGGATCCGAGCCGGATCCGGGCGGCATCCTTGCGGGCCCGAACAGGGTCCCGCGGAGGGGATCCGAGGGGCAGGGGCCGCCCCCACGCGGGCGGCCCAATCCCGCAGGCCCACGGGCGGGCCTCCGGGCACAGTGCAGGGAGATCTGCATACTTATACACAGGGTGACAGGGACACGGTATTCGTCCGAATAGCGGACAGCGCGGGCCCCCGTTATCCGATTTTGATCTGAATGAGGGCCACCCGACCGTCATCAGATGGCAGGATTCCCCCCATCTCGGATCGAGCCGGCCACTGGTCGAGGCGGTTCGGTCAACGTCCACCTCGGCGGAGGGTGGCGACAGCAGCACCAGGCACCACCCTGCGCACCTCCTGCCCAGGCCACGCACGACCGGCCCCGCCCGTACGACGACGTACAGCGAAACGCACCCGTACAGCGACGTACGACCTGCCGCCCCGGTGTGCCGCTCCCCCGCGGCGCGCTCCGCCCGACCTCTCCCTCAGGAGGAGATCCCCCCATGACCGCCCGTACCCAGCGCACCCGTCTCCTCGCGGCCGGCGCGGTAGTCGCGTCCGTCTCGCTCGCCCTGACCGCCTGTAGCAGCAGCACGGACGACGGCGGTGGCGCACCGAACGCCGGCGCCAGCATCAGCGCGGTGAAGGCCGACGACAAGCTGGTCGCCCTCGTCCCCGCCGACATCAAGTCCTCCGGCAAGCTCGTGGTCGGCGCCGACGCCTCCTACGCGCCGGACGAGTTCAAGGACGACAGCGGCAAGATCATCGGCATGGACGTCGACCTGGCCAACGCCATCGCGGCCAAGCTCGGCCTCAAGGCCGACGTCCAGGACTCGGGCTTCACCGCGATCATCCCGGGCATCCAGTCGAACAAGTTCCAGCTCGGCATGTCGTCCTTCACGGACAACAAGGAGCGCGAGCAGATCGTCGACATGGTGACCTACTTCAACTCCGGCAGCGCCATCGCGGTCAAGAAGGGCAACCCGGACAAGATCGACCCCAACGACCTCTGCGGCAAGAAGGTCGCCGTCCAGACCGGCACCACCCAGGCCGACGAGATCAAGGACACCCGCAACCCGGACTGCGTCAAGGCCGGCAAGCCGGGCATCCAGAACGACGGCGACAAGTTCGACCTCCAGACGGACGTCACCAACGCCGTCGTCTCCGGTCGCGACCAGGCGCTGATGGCCGACTCCCAGGTCGTGGACTACGCGATCAAGCAGTCCGGCGGCCAGCTGGAGAAGGTCGGCTCCACCTACGGCGTCGCCCCCTACGGCGTGGCGCTGGCCAAGGGCTCGCAGCTCACCCCCGCCGTGCAGGCCGCCGTGCAGTCGCTGATCGACGACGGCACCTACAAGCAGATCCTCGCCAAGTGGGGCGTCGAGGCCGGCGCGATCGACAAGTCCACCGTCAACGGTGCCGTCAGCTGACCGTCCGCCTGCCTTCTCTCTCCCCCGAGGCCACACCGTGAACTCTCTGGACAAGGGGAAGGCGGACAAGGGACGGCCTGAGACCATCAAGGCCGTCCCGGTCCGCCACCCCGGACGCTGGGTGGGCGCCGTCGTCATCGCCGTACTCGCCGCGATGCTGCTCAGCGCCCTCTTCACCAACCCCGCTTTCAAGTGGGACATCGTCGGGAAGTACCTCTTCCACGACAGCATCGTGCACGGCATGCTCGTCACGCTGGAGCTGACCGCGCTCGCCATGGTCATGGGTGTGGTCGGCGGCATCATCCTCGCGGTGATGCGGCTCTCCCCGAACCCGCTGCTCTCCGGCACCGCCTGGATCTACATCTGGATCTTCCGCGGCACCCCCGTGCTGGTGCAGCTGGTGTTCTGGAACTTCCTCGGCCTGATCTGGGCCAAGCTCTCGATCGGCGTGCCGTGGGGACCGGAGTTCTGGTCCGAGTCCACCAACGTCCTGATCCCCACCTTCGTCGCCGCCCTGCTGGGCCTGGGCCTCAACGAGGCCGCCTACATGGCGGAGATCGTCCGCGGCGGCATCCAGTCGGTGGACGAGGGCCAGTCCGAGGCCTCGCACGCGCTCGGCATGAGCCGCTTCACCACCATGCGCCGGATCGTCCTGCCGCAGGCCATGCGGGTGATCATCCCGCCGACCGGCAACGAGACCATCTCGATGCTCAAGACCACCTCGCTGGTCAGCGTCATCTCGCTGGAGGAGATCTTCCGGGCCGGCCAGGTGATCTACTCTCGGACGTACCAGAACATCCCGATCCTGATCGTGGTCAGCCTCTGGTACCTGTTCTTCACCTCGCTGCTGACCATCGGCCAGTACTACATCGAGCGGCACTACGCCCGCGGCTCCAACCGGACCCTCCCGCCCACCCCGCTGCAGCGACTGCGGCGCATGTTCGCCGGGAAGCCCACCCCGAAGACCAGCACCGACGTGGTCCCGGGGCTTGAGGGAGGTGGTCACGTATGACCGATCTGACCAAGACGCCCGCCGACGCCGTCGCCGGCGGCCCCATGGTCCGGGCCGAGGACGTCCACAAGTCCTACGGGTCCGTCCAGGTGCTCCGGGGCATCGACCTGGAGGTCCGGCAGGGCGAGGTGTTCTGCCTGATCGGTCCGTCCGGCTCCGGCAAGTCGACCTTCCTGCGGTGCATCAACCACCTGGAGAAGATCAACGCCGGCCGCCTCTGGGTGGACGGCGAGCTGGTGGGCTACCGGCAGAAGGGCGACCGGCTCTACGAGCTCAAGGAGAGCGAGGTCGCGCTCAAGCGCCAGGACATCGGCATGGTGTTCCAGCGCTTCAACCTCTTCCCGCACATGACCGCCATAGAGAACGTCATCGAGGCGCCGGTGCAGGTCAAGGGCGAGAGCCGGGCCGCCGCCCGGGAGCGCGGGATGGTCCTGCTGGAGCGGGTCGGCCTCTCCGACAAGGCGAAGAACTACCCGTCCCAGCTCTCCGGCGGCCAGCAGCAGCGCGTCGCGATCGCCCGCGCGCTCGCGATGAAGCCCAAGCTGATGCTCTTCGACGAGCCCACCTCCGCGCTCGACCCCGAGCTGGTCGGCGACGTCCTCGACGTCATGCGCGGCCTGGCCGAGGAGGGCATGACGATGGTCGTCGTCACCCACGAGATGGGCTTCGCCCGCGAGGTCGGCGACGCGCTGGTGTTCATGGACGGCGGTGTGGTGGTCGAGGCCGGCAACCCGCGCGACGTGCTCACCGACCCCCAGCACGAGCGCACCCGCGCGTTCCTCTCCAAGGTGCTCTGAGCGCACCCCCTGGGCGCCCGGCAGGCCGGTCCTGCCGGGCGCCCTGCGTTTGCCCCGCCAAGGTAATAGGCTGGAGGCACTAAGCCCGTTACCAACGCTTGAAAGGACCACCGTGGAGCTCGCCTCGTACGCAGACCTGGCCGTTCGGCTGGTCAACACCGAGGAACCCGAGCGCGGCACCGACTCGCTGACCTCGGTGGAGGCCGTCCGCGGCCTGTTCTCCGACTCCTCGCGGGCCGCCGCGCTCGCCGACGAGGCGGACCTGCCGCGACTGCGCGGCGTCCGCACCCGGCTGCGCGGGGTCTTCGAGGCCGCCGCCGAGGGGGACGAGATCCGGGGCGTCGACCTGCTGAACAGCCTGCTGATGGAGTACCCCGTCAGCCCGCTGGTCTCCGGGCACGACTACCTGGACGATGCCGGCCGCCCCCGCTGGCACCTGCACCTCGCCGACAACTCGCCCACCGCCACCGCGCACTTCAGCGCCGTCGCCTGCATGGGCCTGGCCGTCCACCTCACCGAGCTGGGCGCCGACCGGCTCGGCATCTGCCAGGCCGCGCCCTGCCGCAACGCCTACCTGGACACCTCGACCAACCGCTCCCGCCGCTACTGCTCCGACCGCTGCGCCACCCGCGCCAACGTCGCCGCGTACCGGGCCCGCAAGCGCCTGGAGGCCCAGGAGGCCGCTGCGGCCTCCTAGGTCCGTGCGGGGTGTTTGCAAAGTCCCGCCGGGTCCGCGGCGACTTTGCGAACACGCCCTGGCCCCGAGCTGCCTCAGAACTCGTCGGGGTCCACCCAGACCCCGAGTCGGCGGGCCAGCCCCGGCACCCGGGCCAGCGGGCCGCGGAGCAGCAGCCGCTCCAGCCGCCGGCCCGGCGCCAGCCAGGCCGGGCACGGCCGCAGCCGCAGCAGCACCCGGCCGAGCACCAGCTCGTCCGGCACCGCGCCGTAGCTGCGGCTGTCGCTGTCGATCGGCCGGTTGTCCGACAGCAGCCACCAGCCCTTCGGCCGCCGGGCCCCGGCCCGCTTCACCACCAGCAGGTCCTGCTGGAACGGGTGGCGGAACACCACCACCGCACCCGGCCTGATCCGCGCGCCGTACCGGACGACCAGCTGGTCGCCCTCGCGCAGGGTGGGCACCATCGAGTCGCCCGCCACGTCGATCAGCCCGAACGGGGCGACACCCCCCGGGGTGCCGCCCTCCGGTTGCACCATCCGCGCCACGACTCCTCCTCCCGGCTCGCCGCGTCCCAGTGTGCCGTACGGACCGTCACCCGCCGATGTCCGGATTGGCCCGGTTCCGGCTCCGCCTTTTGCCCTAGGCCGACTGCCCGATCGCGAAACCCGGTGGCCGGAGGGGTAATCTCGGGCGCGGGAAGACGATCTAAGGAAGGACTCCCATGTTCTCTCGTCTGTTTGCACCGCGTGCCACCGCTCACGCCCACTGTGACCTGCCCTGCGGCGTGTACGACCCGGCGCAGGCCCGGATCGAGGCCGAGTCGGTGAAGGGCACCCAGGAGAAGTACCAGGCCAACGAGGACGCGGCGTTCCGCACCCGCGCCCTGATCATCAAGGAGCAGCGCGCCGAGGCCGTCAAGCACCACATCTCGGTGCTGTGGAGCGACTACTTCAAGGCCCCGCACTTCGAGAAGTACCCGCAGCTGCACCAGCTGATCAACGACACCCTGAAGGCCGCCTCGGCCGCCAAGGCGTCGACGGACCCGGCCACCGGCCAGGCCCTGCTCGACCTGATCGCCGAGGTCGACAAGATCTTCTGGGAGACCAAGCAGGCCTGATCGCCGCTCAGTCGCCTTCGACCGCCCCCCTCCGGCCCGCCGGACGGGGGCGGTCGTGCGTTCCGGGGCGCTCCCGGTCTTCCGAACGTTCCCGGGAGGCTCCGCCCCGGCACCGGTAAGGGTTGACCGGCCCGAGCAGTTGTTATGCTGCCAGGGCGTCCCGAGGGGGAAGTCCGGTGCGAATCCGGCGCTGACCCGCAACGGTAGGCGGGGCCCCGGCCCCGCGAGCCCGATCGCCCTGGGGCGCTGACCTCCCGACAACTCGCCGTGGACTGCGAGGGGATGGCGCTCCGGCACACCCTGATGCCCCGGCCCGCCGCCCCCGCCCGGACCACCGCCCGAGGCTAAGGCGCGCCCCCGTTGAGCACCGCAGCGACCGCACCGCTCCGCCGAATACCCGTCGTACCGCTGGCCGCCGCCCTGGCCGCGGCGCTGCTGCTGTCCATGGTCTGCGGGGTGGCCCTGGGCGCCTCCGGACTCGGCTGGGCGCGGGTACTGCGGCTGCTCGGCGCCGGACTGACGGGCGGTCGGCTGGAGGCCGAGGAGGCCGCCGCGTACGCGATCGTCTGGGAGATCCGGCTGCCGCGGACGGTGCTGGCCGCCGTGGTCGGCGCCGGACTCGCGGCCACCGGCGTCGCGGTGCAGGCGATGGTCCGCAACGCGCTCGCCGACCCGTTCGTGCTCGGCATCTCCTCCGGTGCGGCGGTCGGCGCCAACGCCGTCCTTCTGCTCGGCGCCCTCGCCTCGCTCGGGGTCTGGGCGCTGTCGGTCTCCGCCTTCGGCGCGGCCCTGCTGGCGATGGTGCTGGTGTACGCCGCCGCCCGGTCCGCCTTCGGCCTCACTCCGCTGCGGCTGGTCCTCACCGGCACCGCGATGTCCTACGGCTTCTCGGCGGTGACGGCACTGATGGTGTTCGGCGCCGCGCGCGGCGAGGCGGCCCGCAGCGCCATGATGTGGATGCTCGGCAGCCTCGGCGGGGCGACCTGGGGCTCGGTGCCGATCGCCGCCGCCACCGTGCTGGCGGGCCTGGCGTACCTGGCCTGCTCGGCCGGGCGGCTGGACGCGCTCGCGATGGGCGACGAGACGGCCGCCTCGCTCGGGGTGGACGCCGACCGGCTGCGCCGCGAGCTGTTCGTGGTGACCGCCGCCGTCACCGGCACGGTGGTCGCGGTCAGCGGCGCGATCGGCTTCGTCGGGCTGATGGTGCCGCACCTGACGCGGATGCTGGTCGGCGCCGGGCACCGCCGGGTGCTGCTGGTCGCCCCGCTCGCCGGCGCGCTGCTGCTGGTCTGGGTGGACATCGTCTCGCGGGTGGTGCTCGCCCCCGCCGAACTGCCGGTCGGGGTGGTCACCGCCGTCCTCGGCGTGCCCTGCTTCCTGCTGCTGATGCGCCGTCGCGGCTACACCTTCGGAGGCCGCTGATGGACATCGACCTCGACCGGGTCTCGGTCGACCTCGCCGGGACCCGCCTGGTCCACGACATCACCCTGAGCGCCGCCGCCGGCCGGGTGGTCGGCCTGGTCGGGCCGAACGGCAGCGGCAAGTCGACGCTGCTGCGCTGCGTCTACCGGGCGCTGCGGCCCGCCGCCGGCGCCGTCCGGCTGGGCGGCGCCGACCTGCACGCGCTCGCCCCGCGCGAGGCCGCCCGGCGGGTCGCCGCGCTGCCCCAGGAGCACTCCGCCGAGTTCGACTTCACGGTGGCCGAGGTGGTCGGCATGGGCCGGCTCCCGCACCGCGGCGCCTTCGCCGGACCGAGCGCGCAGGACGCGGAGCGCTGCGCCGGGGCACTGCGCCGGGCCGGCGCGGACCACCTGGCCGGGCGCGGCTTCCTCAGCCTGTCCGGCGGAGAGAAGCAGCGGGTGCTGATCGCCCGCGCGCTCGTCCAGGAGCCGCGGGTGCTGGTGCTGGACGAGCCCACCAACCACCTGGACATCGGCCATCAGCTGGAGGTGCTGGCCCTCGTCCGGGAGGCCGGGCCGACCGTGCTCACCGCGCTGCACGACCTCAACCTGGCGGCCGGCCACTGCGACCTGCTGTACGTGATCGAGGCCGGCCGGATCGTGGCCTCCGGGCCGCCCGCCGAGGTGCTCCGACCCGCGCTGCTGGCCGAGGTGTTCGGCGTGCGCGCCACCCCGGTGCGGCATCCGCTGACCGGCGCCGTCCACCTGCTCTTCGACCGCCTCGACCCGCTCGACCCGCTCGACCGACCCTAGGACCTCGTATGCGTACCAAGGCCGTTGCCACCGCCGCCCTGCTCACCCTCGCCCTGACCGCCTGCGGCGCGGAGATCGCCCCCGCCGGCGGTGCCGCCGCCGGCTCCGCCCACTACCCGGTGACCGTCGACAACTGCGGCGCCAAGGCGACCTTCAAGACGAAGCCCGCCCGGGTGGTGACCAACGACGTCGGCATCACCGAGCTGATGCTGGCGCTCGGCCTCGCCGACCGGATGGCCGGCTACGTGATGCCCGACGAGAAGGGCCAGGTCGACAAGGTGGCCTGGAAGGACGGCTACGCCGGGACCACGTGGCTCTCCAAGCAGCAGATCACCAAGGAGATCGTGCTGGAGGCCAGGGCCGACCTGGTCTTCGCCGGCTGGCACTACGGCTTCAGCGACGCCGACGGCTTCACCCCGCAGGCGCTCGCCGGGCTCGGCATCGACTCCTACGTGCTGAGCGAGTCCTGCCGCAGCGGCAAGGGCCCGGAGCGCGGGGTGATGTCCCCGCTGGACGCGCTGTACACCGACCTGGCCAACCTCGGCGAGATCTTCGACGTCCGCGACCGGGCCGACAGGCTGATCGCCGGGTTCAGGGCCCAGGTCGCCGCCGTACCGCAGCCCGAGCAGCGGCCGAGCGTGTTCCTCTACGACAGCGGCGAGGACAAGCCGTACACCTCCGGGCGGTTCGCCGCACCGGAGGAGATCATCGCCAAGGCCGGCGGGCGCAACGTGATGGGCGACCTCGCCGACTCCTGGACCACCGTCGGCTGGGAGAGCGTGGTGCAGCGCAACCCCGAGGTGATCGTGATCAACAACTACGGCGAGACCGGCGCCGAGGCGAAGCGGAAGTTCCTGAAGTCCTTCCCGCCGCTGGCCGGGGTCTCCGCGATCAGGAACGACCGGATCTTCGTCCTGGACTACGTCGACCTGGTGGAGAGCCCCCGCAACCCGGCGGCGATCACCGCGCTCGCGGCCTATCTGCGCGGTGTGACGGCCGGTTGACCGGCCCCGCGGCGGGCGTACGCTCGAAGGTACGAGCCGACGGAAGCGACCGGAGGAGCGACATCATGACCACCACGGCGGCGCCGCCCGCCTTCGACACCCGGGCGCTGCGCGAGGGGATCGAACGCGGCGACGCCGAGGCCCTGCTCGCGCTCTACGCCGACGACGCCGAACTGCGCATGGTCGACCGCAAGACCCAGCCCAGCCACCCGCTCGTGGTGCACGGCCGCGCGGAGATCGGCGCGATGCTGAGCGACGCCTACGGCCGCGAGACGACGCACCGGCTGGAGCAGGTGGTGCTCCAGGGCGACCACGTGGCCTTCCTGGAGTCCTGCCGCTATCCCGACGGGATCCGGGTGCTGGTCAGCTCGATCGCCGACCTGCGGGACGGCCGGATCGTCGACCAGACCTCGGTCCAGGCCTGGGACGAGAACAAGTCCTGGGACGACGGCGGACCGGCCCAGTAGGCTCGTGGCATGATCCGCACCGCCGCAGTCACCGATGTCCCGGTCATCCACGCCATGATCCGCGAACTCGCGGAGTACGAGAAGGCGCCCGAGGAGGCCGTGGCCACCGAGGAGCAGCTGCGGGAGGCGCTGTTCGGCGCCGCCCCGGCGCTGTTCGGCCTGATCGCCGAGGACGACACCACCGGTGAGCCGGTCGGCTTCGCGGTCTGGTTCCTCAACTTCTCGACCTGGCGCGGCACCCACGGCATCTACCTGGAGGACCTCTACGTCCGCCCGGAGGCCCGCGGCGGCGGCCACGGCAAGGCGCTGCTGCTGGAACTGGCGCGGATCGCCGTGGACCGCGGCTACTCCCGGGTGGAGTGGTCGGTGCTGGACTGGAACGAGCCCTCGATCAACTTCTACAAGTCGCTCGGCGCGGTGCCGATGGACGGGTGGACGGTCCACCGGCTCACCGGGGACGCACTCGCCGCCGCCGGCGCGCGCTGAGCAGCCCCTTGCAAGTCCGGTCCGACCACTGCCACCCTGTGTCGCGATGGCTTACCATGAGTGACTCCCGCACCGGGGCCGGAAACGGTAACGTCTCGGGCGGATGCGCGGCGTCCGGCCAGGGGTATGACCGGTACGTACCGCACCACCCCTCTGGACAGTTGGGGCGAAGCAGTTGAGCCAAGCAACAGACAGTGCCGCGGCCACCGGCCCGGAAGCACAGCGCGTCACCCAGGAGGTGAGGGTGTCCCAGATCGACGGCGAGCCCGGAGTGCAGGACTTCGTGGAGGTCCGGCTGCCCGCGGCGGGGGCCTACCTCTCGGTGCTGCGAACAGCGACGGCGGGGCTGGCGGCCCGGCTGGACTTCACGCTGGACGAGATCGAGGACCTGCGGATCGCGGTGGACGAGGCCTGCGCCATCCTGCTCCAGCAGGCGGTGCCCGGCTCGGTCCTGTCCTGTGAGTTCCGGCTGGTCGGCGACTCGTTGAAGGTCACCGTCTCGGCCCCGACCACGGACGGCCGGGCCCCCGAGCGGGACACCTTCGCCTGGACGGTGCTCTCCGCCCTGGCCGGCGAGGTGGACTCGTCGGTCGGCGAGGACAAGACCGTGTCGATCAGCCTGCACAAGAAGCGCGGCGGGTCCGTCGCCCACTAGTGCGGTAGCGCAGCAGCACCGAACAAGGGCCGTCCGCCCGGCACCCCGCCAGGGGCCGGCGGACGGCTCCCGGTACCGCCCACCACGCGGTACGACCAACGAGACGAATCCGGGGCCGCCCCACGGTCCCGGTGCTCCCGGAACGGAACGGGGGAATGGCCGTGAGTGATCTGGACCGTACCGGCCTCGCGACGGCGGGCCCTGCCGTACCGACCCAGGCGAGCGTTCCCGGCCTCGCCGCCAACGACGAAGCGCACCCGAAGGACGCCCACCGGATGAGCCAGCCGACCGAGCCGACGTCCGAACCGTCGCAGACGCCCTCGCCCCCGCCGTCCCCCGAGGAGCCGGCGGCCGAGGTACTGCGCAGTGCGGTGCCCGCCCAGGCCCCGCACCGCTCGGGTGCGCCGGACCGGGAGGCGGCCCGGGCGCTGTTCGTGCGGCTGTCCTCGCTGCCCGACGGCTCCCCGGAGCGCGTCGAGCTGCGCAACCAGCTGGTGCGCATGCACATCCCGCTGGTCGAGCACCTGGCCCGGCGGTTCCGCAACCGGGGCGAGCCGCTGGACGACCTGACCCAGGTCGCCACCATCGGCCTGATCAAGTCGGTGGACCGCTTCGACCACGAGCGCGGGGTGGAGTTCTCCACCTACGCGACGCCGACCATCGTCGGCGAGATCAAGCGGCACTTCCGTGACAAGGGCTGGGCGGTCCGGGTGCCGCGTCGGCTCCAGGAGCTGCGGCTGTCGCTGACCACGGCGACCAGCGAGCTCTCGCAGCGGCACGGACGCTCCCCCACGGTGCACGAACTGGCCGAGCACCTGGGGATCTCCGAGGAGGACGTCCTGGAGGGCCTGGAGTCCGCCAACGCGTACTCCACGCTGTCGCTGGACGTCCCGGACAGCGACGACGAGTCGCCGGCCGTCGCCGACACCCTCGGCGCCACGGACGAGGCGCTGGAGGGCGTCGAGTACCGCGAGTCCCTCAAGCCGCTGCTGGCCCAACTGCCGCCCCGCGAGCAGAAGATCCTGGTGCTGCGGTTCTTCCGGAACATGACCCAGTCGCAGATCGCCGCGGAGGTGGGCATCTCGCAGATGCACGTCTCCCGGCTGCTCGCCCGGACGCTGGCGCAGCTGCGGGAGAAGCTCCTCGTCGAGGAGTAGGCACCGCGGAGCAGTGCCGGAAGCAGATGTGCGCCCGGGGCCTCGGCCCCGGGCGCACACCCATGAGAAGCGCCCCCTCCACGGGGGCGGTCGACCGACGCGGCGTCAGCCTGCCGCGGCCGGCCGGGTTCAGTCCTCGCGCGGGGCGTAGAGGGTCGCCGTGACCCTCGGGTTGAGCAGCGCGCCGATGCCGACCAGCCCGAGCAGGCCGATGACCGCCGCGGCGGCGATCATCGGGCCGCCGCTCTGCCCCATGTAGTAGGCGACCGGCAGGCAGATCGAGTTGGTGAGCAGTGCCGGGCTGCGGCCCCAGCGCCGCCCCTTGAGCAGCGCCTGGCCGGCCAGCAGCGGGAAGACGCCGAGCAGCACGATCAGCAGCCCGCCGAACTCGTGCAGGCCGAGGTTCTTCGCGCCGGAGGTCAGGGCGTGCACCATGTCGAGGACGCCGACGACGGCCAGTGCGGCGCCCTCCAGCGCGGTGATGGCGGCGCCCACGACCAGGGGCACGGGCCGGGCCGGGCCGGACGCGGGTACGGGTGCGGAGGATTCTGCGGTCACTCCAGCAGGGTAGCCGCCGGTTGGTCCGTACCGACCCGTAGGCTGAGCACATGCGCGCTCTCCTGGTCGTGAACCCGAAGGCGACCACCACCAGTGGCCGCACCAGGGACGTGCTCATCCACGCCCTGCGCAGCGACCTCAAGCTGGAGGTCGCCCAGACCGAGTACCGGGGCCACGCGCGCGACCTGGCCCGGGAGGCCGCCGAGGACGGCGCGGTCGACCTGGTGGTGGCGCTGGGCGGTGACGGCACCGTCAACGAGGTGGTCAACGGACTGCTGGCGCACGGGCCGGGCGAGAAGGTCCCCCGGCTGGCCGTGGTGCCCGGTGGTTCGACCAATGTCTTCGCCCGCGCGCTGGGCCTGCCCAACGACCCGGTGGAGGCCACCGGCGCCCTGCTGGACGCCCTGGAGCACCGCCGGGAGCGGCCGATCGGCCTGGGCAAGGCGATGACCGACGGGCTGCCGGACCGCTGGTTCACCTTCACCGCCGGCCTCGGCTTCGACGCCGGTGTGGTCGGCCGGGTGGAGGAGCAGCGCAGGGCGGGGCGCAAGTCCACGCACGCGCTCTACATCGGCCAGGCGCTCCGGCACTACGTCACCCAGCGTGAGCAGCGCAGATCGGGCCCGGTCACCCTGCAGATGGCGGGCCACGAGCCCGTTCCGGGCCTGGTGCTGGCGATAGTCAGCAACACCTCTCCGTGGACGTTCCTGGGCAACCGCCCGGTCTATCCGTCCCCGCTCGCCTCCTTCGACACGGACCTCGACATCTTCGGCATCACCCGGATGACGGCGTTCGGCACTGCTCGAACGGTCCGTCAGATCCTGCGGTCGTACGGGCCTTCGAGCAATGACGCCCGGCCTGTCGGCCCCTCCGGGAAGCACGTCGTCTCCTATCACGACGCCCGACACTTCACCTTGGTTTCAGAGGAACCGGCCCCGTTCCAGGTGGACGGGGACCACCTTGGAGACAGGAGTCGCGTCAGTTTCACAGGCGTACGGCGGGCACTGCGTGTGATTGTGTGACCGGAAGGGGGGTTCGCCCTTCTTCTCGAACGCACAAGCCCCCTTCACTCCATAGAAGTACTGGCTGTGAGCTAGGCGACACCGAAGAATCAAAAATTCCTCCCTGAAGGGGGTTGTATCCGGGCCCGAGGTTTGCGAACCTCTACATGGCGATCGGGACACATCGCAGCGACGGCAACCTCAGACCCTGACGGGGGCCGACCGCGGAGTGTCCCTCGAATCGCCGAATCCCTCCCCAGCACAGACCACCCGGGCCCGATGGGCCTTTGGTCTCTTTTGCTGTTGCGGGATTCGTGAAAGCGTTCACATTCACAAGCCATCGATTATGCCGATCGGGTGACCCCCGCCGGCAGGAGGAGTTGGACGACCATGGACTGGCGCCACCGCGCTGTCTGCCGCGAAGAGGACCCGGAGCTTTTCTTCCCGATCGGGAACACCGGTCCTGCTCTGCTGCAGATCGAGGAAGCCAAGGCCGTGTGCCGCCGCTGTCCGGTCATGGAGCAGTGCCTGCAGTGGGCGCTCGAGACCGGCCAGGACGCCGGCGTCTGGGGCGGTATGAGCGAGGACGAGCGTCGCGCGATGAAGCGCCGCGCTGCCCGCAACCGCGCCCGCACCGCCTGATCACACGCCGCATTACCAGCAGTGACCGCATTGCCGATCAACTCATGATCAAGGGCTTCCCTGCACTTCCTGGTGAAGCCTTCCGCACAAAGGACCTTGTTCCATGAGGTCCGACGACACCGGGCCGCCCAGGCACTTGATACTGTTCACTTAGAGCAATATTGTGGAGCTGTGGCGCTCACCGTGTGCAACGCACTGGTGAGGTGTCGTCCCACCTAGAGCCCCCGCTCCGGCCGACTCCCCCCGACGGCCGGAACGGGTTGAGAGGCCCTGCCGACCCACCCCCCCCGGTCGGCAGGGCCTCGTTTCTGTTTCCGCCCGTACTCACGCTCCGCCCGGGGGCGTCCGCGGGCCCGGGTTCCGGCGCGCCGGGGCAGGGTGCGCGGAACCCCGGCGCGCCGGGGCAGGGTGCGCACGCACGGCGCCCTCCCCGGACACGCGCCCCCTGCGTACCCCTCGATGCATCAGGGCACCGGGATCTCCAGGATCACCTTGGTGCCGCCGTTCGGCCCCGCCACCATGTCGAAGGTGCCGCCCAGCTCGCCGGTGGCCAGGGTGCGCACGATCTGCAGCCCGAGGTTGCCCGCCGTCTGCGGGTCGAAGCCCTCCGGCATGCCCCGGCCGTCGTCCTGCACGGTGATCAGCAGGTACTCCTCCGGCCGCGCGCCGCCGTTCCAGCTGTCCGACCAGCCCATACCGGTGGCCGGCGCCCGCCCGCGCAGGGCGGAGACCTCCAGGTTGCCGGAGGCGGACGGGCCGAAGGCGTGCTCCAGCGCGTTCTGCAGCAGCTCGGTCAGCACCATCGACAGCGGGGTCGCCACCTCGGCGGAGAGGATGCCGAAGCTGCCGCTGCGGCGGGTGGCCACCCGGCCGTCCTGGGACAGCTCCATCACCATCGCCAGCACCCGGTCGGCGATCTCGTCGAAGGCCACCTGCTCGTCCAGCGCCTGGGAGAGCGTCTCGTGCACGATCGCGATCGAGCCGACCCGGCGGACCGCCTCGTCCAGCGCGGCCCGGCCGGCGTCGGAGTCCATCCGGCGGGACTGCAGCCGCAGCAGCGCGGCCACCGTCTGGAGGTTGTTCTTCACCCGGTGGTGGATCTCCCGGATGGTGGCGTCCTTGGTCATCAGCTCGCGGTCGCGCCGGCGCAGTTCGGTGACGTCCCGACAGAGCACCAGGGAGCCGGTCAGGGTGCCCTTGGGCTTCAGCGGGATGGCCCGCAGGGTCACCACCCCGCCCTGCACCTCCACCTCGGTCTGGCGGGGCGCCCAGCCGCTCGCCAGCTTCACCAGCGCCTCGTGCACGGCCGCCCGGGAGGGCGGGACGAGCTCGGCGGTGGCCCTGCCCAGGTGGCTGCCGACCAGGTCGGTGGTGAGGCCGAGCCGGTGGTAGGCGGAGAGCGCGTTGGGGCTGGCGTAGGTGACGACGCCGTCGGCGTCCAGCCGGATCAGGCCGTCGCCGACCCGGGGGGCGGCGTCCATGTCGGCCTGGTCGGCCCCGGGGAACGGGAAGGTGCCGGCGGCGATCATCTGGGCCAGGTCGGAGGCGCTCTGCAGGTAGGTGAGTTCGAGCCGGCTGGGGGTGCGGACGGTGAGCAGGTTGGTGTTGCGGGCGATCACGCCGAGCACCTTGCCCTCGCGCCGGACCGGGATCGACTCGACCCGCACCGGCACCTCCTCGCGCCACTCCGGGTCGCCCTCGCGCACGATCCGCCCCTCGTCGAAGGCGGCGTCCAGCAGCGGCCGGCGGCCGCGCGGGACGAGGTGGCCGACCATGTCGTCCTGGTAGGAGGTCGGGCCCGTGTTGGGCCGCATCTGGGCCACCGAGACGTACCGGATGCCGTCCCAGGTGGGGATCCACAGGACCAGGTCGGCGAAGGAGAGGTCGGAGAGCAGCTGCCACTCCGAGACCAGGAGGTGGAGCCACTCCACATCGGCACCGGTCAGGGTGGTGTGGCGGCGGACGAGTTCGTTCAGCGAGGGCACATGGCGAGCGTAGCTCCAGCCGTGCGGGCGGGGCCCCTCGCACCCGTCCGGCGGGGCGCCCGCCAAGTTGTCCAGACCAATTTTCGGGGAGCCCTGGACAACCCAGATTGGTCTAGTCCACAATGAAAGGGCACCAAGGAGAGGCCACCGCGCAACTGCCCTGACCGCGCGCGGCCGCTCCTCGGTCGGACGCCGTCGAGCGAGGACCCCGCACAGTTCTCGATCGGCCCGGCGCCCGACGACAGCTCCGGGCTGCGGTGCCGCATGGGCTGAGGGTCCCGTGTCGGCGCCGTGGCCCGTAGTGCTTTCCGGACCCGCGCACCTCCCCGTGCGGCGCAGAACGCCGAACCCCCGTCCACAGGCTGTGGACGGGGG